>DASQFM010000188.1:0-28865 GCA_035633135.1 Candidatus Eiseniibacteriota bacterium | reverse complement strand
CCACCGGCCCGGCCGCGGTGCTCGCCGGTCCGGCCGCCGTGCTTGCCGGTCAGTCCCGCGAGGGAGATCGTGAGGCCCGGGCGACCGGTGGGCTTGCCGTCGGCGAGCCGGCGGACCTCGTGGTCTTCGACCGGTCGGAACGCTGGCGTGTCACGTCCGATTCCCTCCGCTCGAAGGCCAGGATCACGCCGCTGCTGGGCTGGGACCTCGCGGGCCGCGTGCTGTTCACGGTCGCCGGCGGCCGGCTCGCGTTCGCCGACCCCGGGTAAGGCTGCGGCCGCAGCTCCCGGCTAGACCTGCGCGGCGAGCCGCCGCAGTCGATCCAGGAGGGCGTCCACGTCGTCCTCGTCCGACTGGGTGTTGACGATCCCGGCCCGCAGGTAGGTCGCTTCGCGCAACCGGGTCGTGGAGAGCCAGCCGTCGCCCGACGCCTCGAGGGCGGCCTGGAGACGGTCCTGGTGGGCATCCAGCTCGTGTGGATCCAGTCCGGCCGGGAGGTGGCGGAAGCACACGACCGACAGGGGCGGGTCCGCCGGCAGGGCCTCGAAGTCGGTTGCCTCGGCGATTCGTCGCGCGAGATGGGCGGCGAGGGCCACGTTGGCCTCGATCAAGCGCCCGAAGCCGGCGGAGCCAAGGTGCTTCCAGGACAGCCACAGCTTGAGCGCCCGAAACCGGCGCGTGCCCTCGAAGCCGAGCTTCCAGAAGTTGAGGTGGCCGGCCGACTCGTCCTCGCGCGCGGTGTCATCGGCGGCTTCCACCCGCGCTTCGTTTGACGTCGCCGTCTGCCCCGCCGGTCCCGGAACCGGTCGGTCGCCGCCGCGGTAGTACTCCGGCATGTGGCCGCCGAAGGCGGCAGCGAGATGCGCGCCGCGACGGACCATCAGCCCGCCGATGTCGTAGGCCTGGAAGAACCACTTGTGGGGATCGACGGTCACCGAGTCGGCGCGGTCGAGGTCTGCCACGCGGCCGGCGATCCCGGGCGACAGCCGGGCCGCCGCGCCGTAGGCCGCGTCGACGTGCAGCCATAGCCGCTCGCGGCCGGCGAGGTCGGCCAGCTCGCCGGCCGCATCGATCGAGCCCGTGTTCGTCGAGCCCGCCACCGCGGCGATCGCCGCCGGCAGCAGCGCTTCGCGCCGGTCGCGCGCCACCGCCGCCGCCACCGCGTCCCCTCGCAGCCGGAAGTCGTCGTCGGCGGGGACGACGACCAGCGTCTCGGCGGGGAAGCCGAGCTCGTCGAGGGCGCGGCCGATCGAGAAATGCGACTGATCGGAGGTGTAGATCCTGATCCCCTCGAGGTCTCGCCCCCGCGGCGGCCGATTGACGCCTCGTACGGCCGGCACGTGCACGTCGCGGATGAGGGTCATGGCGATGAAATTGGCCATGACGCCGCCGGAGGTCAGCAGGCCGAAGGTGTCGTCGCCATAGCCGATCAGGTCGCACAGCCAGCGCACGACCTCCTCCTCGACGAACGCGCCGATCGGCCCGGCGTGCCAGACGTCGATGCCCTGCTGGGTGAACTGGGCCAGGACCTCGCCGGCGATCGAGGCAACCAGTGGCGGCGGCGTGAAATAGCCGTACGAGCGCGGGTGGTAGGCGCTCAGGGTGTGCGGCGCGACCCGGACCCGGAACTCGTCGAGCACAGCCGCCAGCGCCGTGGGCGTCGCCGGGGCGGGCGCCGGGCGCCCGGTGGGACCGAAGAAGCTCGCCCGGAGGTCGTCGTAGTCGACCGGCTCGCCCCTTGCTCGCTCGAAGGCGTGATCGTAGAGGTAGTCGAGGGCGGCCTCCCAGGTCGCAGCCCCGGCGGCGCGAAGGGCCTCGCGCGAGACCTGTGGATCGCGGATACCGACGAGCTCCGGCTCCGGGTGCCAGTCGAACCGCGCGGCAAAGGGGCCGGCGGGTCGATCGTCGGGCTCGGGCATCGCCGCCGATGGTACGGCGACGGCGTTCCGTTCGAGCCGCTAGAGTCGGCAGCCGTGACCCCATCCGACCCCGGACCCGATCCCGCCGCGCCCGATGCCGCGCCCGATCGAGCCACGCCCCGCCCTCGCGGCGCGCCCACCGTCAACTACAAGGGCGAGCCGCTCGAGGCCGCCCGCGGCCCGGGCCTGGGCTGCTTCTGGATCCAGGCCGTGGTCCTCGGGCTCTTCGTGATCCTCACGCCGCTGAGCGTCGCCTGGGACTGGCCCGAGATCGTCAGCGCCGGCCTGCTCATCGCGGTGGTGGTGCTGCTGCTGTTCGTCGGCCAGACGACCATCTTCCTGCTGCGCCTCGTGGCCGCCGACCGGCGCGCCGGTCGCCGGCCGCTGGCCTCGGCGACCCGGACGGTGGGCGAGCTCGAAGCCGACGCGAAGGCCGGCGCTGCGGACGGACCAACCGATCCGCCGCCGGCCAACGGTGGCGTGTCAGAATAGGGACGTCCCGACGTTCCCGACCGGAGGTTCCGCGCCCTGTGCCAGTCCTGGCGACCTACTTTTCCGTGCGACGCGGCCGTGATCCGTTCTTCAAGTTCTACATGAAGACGCTCTTCCCGCGGCAGGTTCGCGAGTACGGCGAGAAATACGGGATCAAGCTCATCGGCTGGTACAACGTCGCCCACGGCTGGGACTACGACAACGTCATCCTGCTCGACCTGCCCGACTACGGCACGCTCGACCGCCTGGAGCTGGACCAGGGCATCCAGGCGATCGCCCATCGCGGCGCCGAATGGATCTTCGAGCGCCACCATTCGATGTTCCTCCGGCAGCGGATGGGACCCGACCTCGAGTTCCGACCCTAGGAGGCCGTGACGATGGAAACCCGGAACGCGCTCCTGGCCGAGATTGCCCGCGACGCCGCCCTCGAGCGATCGGACTTCCTGGTTCGCGCGGGTGAGCAGCTCGAGCGGTTCATGGCCGCGAACGCCGATCGGATCCGCGACATCGGCGGCGTCGTCCTGATCGACGACGACCCGGACTACCTCGCCGTCGCGCCCGATGGCACGTTCCGCAGCCGAAGCCGGATCTTCGACGACGCGCGGAATGACTGGGTCTCGGAGACCGAGATCATCGAGACGGCCGGCGAGCTCGTCGAGCTGTACAACCCGGCCGACATCCTGCAGGGCTTCGCCGACGCGGCCCAGGAGCCCGAATGGGAGGCCGGCGACGCGCCAGGCGATGCTGACGAGGCCGCGCCGGCCGCCGAGGGATCCGGTGTGAATCCGTACGCCGGTGCCGCCGACAGCTGGGCGGCGGGCCAGCCGAGCGTGCCCGAGGCCAACGACGAGCAGTCGGCCGCAACTGCCCTGTACGACCTCGCCCTCGATTTTCAGGAGCGCAGCCAGCGCGCCGAATCGGGACTGATCGAGCAGTTCGAGGCGGCGGCCATCGGGCTCCTTGGCCAGGTGGCGACGCTCGTGATCGTCGATGAGGACGACGAGCACCTTGCCCTCGGCACCGGCGGCTTCCGCGGGCGAGTCATCCCGGAGGGCCAGTCCGGGTGGCAGGACCTCACCGGGCCCGACGACATCGTTCGCTTCTACGACCCGACCGACGTCTTCGGTGACCTCGCCGAAGCGCTCGTGGAGGCATATCCCTCCCTCGACATGCCCGCCGCCGACGCGGGGAGGCCGTAACCGACGTCGCCGGCGATGGGACGGGCGACCGCGGCGACGGAGTCGGACGGCGAGGATCGCTGGGCGGAGCTGATCGCCAGCCGAGAGATCCTGGCGGGTCAATCGCTCCAGACGTATCACGCGGCGCCGATCGCCAGCCGGACCCGGGCGGGCCAGTACGTCCACGTCCGCACCGGCGACATGTCCGGCCTCGTCCGGCGGCGCCCATATCCGATCAACACCGCGGATTCGGCCAGCGGGACGATCACCGTCCAGGTGGCCACCGCCAATGCGGCTGCCGGCCGCGCGCCCCCCGGGCCCGACGCCTGGCTCGCCGACCGGCGCCCGGGCGACCGCGTCGAGCTGAGCGGGCCGCTCGGTCGGCCCTTCGAGGTCGATCCGCGAAGCCAGCACCTGCTGCTCATCGCCGAGGGCCAGGGGATCGCCGGAGTCCGCGCGCTGGCTGACGAGGCGATCCGGGATGGTCGCCAGGTGACGCTGCTGTTCGGCGCCCGGAGCGCGCGCGAGGTCTACCCCACCTCGCTCCTGCCTGATGAGCTGGAATACGTCGTTGCCACCGAGGACGGGTCGCTGGGCCACCACGGCCCGGTCACGGATCTCGTGCCGGAGTACGAGGCCTGGGCGGACCAGTCGTTCGCCAGCGGCCCGGCGGCGCTGCTGCGCTCCCTGGCGCACCTCGCGGCCACCCGTCGTGAACGCCTCGGAGTCGCGTCGCTGGGTCGGAAGCGTGGTGCCGGGCGGCACATCCCGGCGGGTTCGACGCAGGCCCGCCGGAAGGCGTTCCTCCAGGTCGCGATGGAGCAGACCATGGGCTGTGCCGCCGGCACGTGCCTGGGCTGCGCGGTGCTGTCCGGCTCGGGATCCCCGGTCCGGGTCTGTCGCGAGGGGCCGGTCTTCGCAGCCGCGGAGATCGACTGGGAGGCGGTCCAGTGAAGGCGCGGCGACGAGTGGTCACTGGCTCCGCGGCAAAGGCCTCGACGAAGCGCCGTCCGACGATCCGCAAGATCAGGCCGGCGATCTCGCCGATCTCGCGGTCGCCGGACCCCGCAGCGGGCCGGTCCGGGGACGCCGCAGGCCGGCCGGGAGGCCGGGACTCACGAGGGCACGTGGCGCCCGAGCGACCATCCTCGGCCCCGTTACCCGATCGACCGGTCGACCTGGTGGTCGAGATCGGTCGGGGGCTGAGTCTGCAGAACCCGGTCATCGCCGCCGCCGGAACGTTCGGCTTCGGGGTCGAGCACGCCGCGCTGGTCGATGTGAATCAGCTCGGCGCCATTTGCACGCGAGGTGTCACCCTCCAGCCCCGGGCTGGCAACCGCCCGCCGCGGACCGCGGACAGTCCCGCGGGCCTCCTCAACGCCGTCGGCCTTCAGAACCCCGGCGTGGACGCCGTCGTCGAGCGCTACGCCGAGACGTGGGCCGCCTGGCGGGTGCCGGTGATCGTCAACCTCGCGGCCGACTCCGTCGCCGGATTCGTCGAGCTCGTCCAGCGGCTCGAGGGCGTTGCCGGCGTCGCCGGGGTGGAGCTCAATCTGAGCTGCCCGAACGCGGCCACGGGCGTGCAGTTTGCCCTGGATGCTAATGCCGCCGGCGCCGTCACGGCCGCCGTCCGCCGCGCGACCGACCTGCCGCTGTTGGTCAAGCTCTCGGCCAACGCGGCTGACATCCGCCCGATCGCGCGGGCGATCGCCGACGGAGGCGCCGACGCGCTGAGCGCCGTCAACACTGTCGCCGGTGTCGCGGTGGCGCCTGATCGCGACCGGCTGCTGCTGGACACCGTCTACGGCGGCCTGTCGGGGCCGGCGATCAAGCCAATCGCCCTCCGGGTCGTCGCGGAGGTCGCGCAGGTCGTCGACATCCCGGTCATCGGGATGGGCGGCGTGGCCGGCTTCGACGACGTCCTCGACTTCCTGGCGGTCGGCGCGGTTGCCGTCGGCGTCGGCACGGCGCTGTTCGCCGACCCGGGCCTGCCGATCCGGCTGGTCGACGAGCTGACCGCCGAATGCCGGCGCCGTGAGCTGAGCTCCTACGGGCCGTTGATCGGAACCGCGTTGCCCAAACGGAAGCTGGCGCCATCGACTCGCGGGGTCGAGTACCGCCCGTAGCCTGCGGGGAGCGCGGCCGTAGCCCGGGCAGAGCCCGCCCTACACTGGCCCGGAATGACCACGATCAAGCCCGAGCTCGGTCGCGCGGCGCGCGCGGAGATCGCCAGGCGAACCGAGGCGCTATTCCGTCGCTCCGGGGCGCTCCGCGAGGGCCACTTCCTGCTGAAGAGCGGCCGGCACTCGGCGACCTACCTCGAGAAGTTCGCGGTCCTGTCGGATCCGGCCGCGACGAGCGAGCTCTGCGGGTTCTGGGCCGGCCGGTTCCGCGACCCCGAGGACCGGTCCACCGTCGATGTCGTGGCCGGCCCGACCACCGGCGGCGTCATCCTGGCGTTCGAGACCGGCCGCCAGCTTGGGACGCGGGCCATCTTTGCCGAGGAGGTCCAGGGCGAGGGTGGAGTCCGCCGCGAGTTCCGGCGCGGCTTCCGGATCGAGCGCGGCGAGCGCGTCCTGATCGTCGATGACATCGTGACCACTGGCGGCTCCCTGCTGGCCATGCTGCCGGCGGTCGAGGCGGCGGGCGGCGAGATCGTCGAGTGCGTCGCCCTCGTCGACCGCTCGAACGGAACGTCGGCCCTCACCTCGCCGGCCACCGGCCGGGTGTATCCGCTCAGATCGCTGTGGACGCTCGACATCCCGTCCTTCGAGCCGGGCCGCGCGAGTTGCCCGGGCTGCGCGGCCGACATTCCGCTCTACGCCCCCGGCAGCACGGGCACGGCGGCCGGCTCGTCGACGTGAAGGTCGCACTTCGGCGGGGCGGGCTCGCGGCGTTCGCGCTTCGGCGGGGCCGGCTCGCGGCGCTTGTTGTCGTGACGGCCCTGGCGACCGCTTCGTGCTGGGCGAACTTCGGCGCCTCCCCCGCGACCGAGGGCCCATCGGCGCCGCCACCCACCACGTCGACTGGCGGTTCGTTTCCACCGTCACCCGTCGACGGGGTGCTGGTGGACATCGAATCCGCCAGCCTCTCGGAGGTCTTCGGATTCGACCTGCGGCTCCCCGACGGGACGATCCTGGCATTCACCATCGGGCCGCTCGAGAACGCGGCCGAGTTCCCGCCGGGTCACCTGTCGGAGCACCAGGCGACGGGCGCTCCGGTCCGGGTGTCATACCGGATCATCGACGGCGTCCCGGTCGTGTACCGCCTCGAGGACGCACCGCCGTAACGAGGACGCACGGCCGTAGCCGGGCGGCCCGTACCGGCCCGAACCGGCCCGGCGCCGGGGCCGGCCGATCGACCGTTGGCGCTACTTCACCGCGTCGAGGGCCGTCCGCAGCTCGTCCTCGCCGACGATGCCCTCGAACGACCCGGTGATCGTGCCGTGGCGATCGACGACGAAGATGAACGGCTCGGTCAGGAGGCCCCATTCGTTGACCGGTTGGACCGGCTTGAGCTGCCCCGCGGCGTCGAGCGCGGGCTGGAGCTGGCCGTTGATCACGGCGAGCTCGTACGGCTCGACATTGATGAACGTCACCGTCGGGTAGTCCTTGACGAGCGGCTTCACCCGGTCGAGGGTCGGACCGCATTGGCCGGTGGTGCAGAACTTTGGCGTCGCGAAGGCGAGGAGGAAAGGGCGCCCGTCGGCGATCGCGGTGTCGACCGATGTCTGGTAGAACGCGGGCTCCGGGTTCGGATCGCTCGAGATTCGGGCGACGTCGCCGCCCACGCCGGCGAGCGTCGGCGTCTTCGAGGCGGGCGCCTTGTCGCCGATCCGCTTCGTCGTGCCGGCAGGCTGGACGTCGAAGGTCAGGCGAACGGTCTCGCTGGGCTCGCCCGGAGCCGCGGTCGTGAACTCGGCCCCCCAGAGCCCCGCCTCGGTGAGGTCGACGGAGGCGACATAGACGCCGCGCGCCCCTTCGATCGCCCACACGAACTTGCCGTCGACCGTGGAGACCGGCTTCCCGGGATCACGGCCCAGGTCGTAGAAGGCGATCCGGGCCGAGCGATCCGGCGTTGCGATCGGCCGGTTCGCGGTGTCGAGCAGGCCGAACACCAGCCGGTTGGTGCCGCAGACCCGCTCCTGGTTCACGAGGATCGGGATGACCGCCGGCGCGGTGGTCGGGGGACCCCAGCCTTCCGGCGCGGTCGACACCTGCGTCGTCGGACAGCCCGGCCCAGCCGAGCTGCCGGGTGAGGTGGCGGGCACGGAGGTCGAGCTGGCTGCGGCACAGCCGGTCGCCACGACGCCGACGAGGGCGAGCGCGATCGACAGCAGGGACCCGCGGAGTCGCATCGGCGACAGCGTAGCCCGAGCGAGTCCGGGCGGTAGAATCGCGCCGCTCCGGCCAACCGCTCGGCCGTGACCCGACGACCCCTCGCCGGAGGTTCCGTGACCCGATTCCAGCGGCTCGCCGCAGCGACGGTCGCCACGACCTTCCTGCTCGTCACGATCGGCGTGGCGGTACGCGCGACCGACTCAGGGTTGGCCTGCCCCCATTGGCCGGGCTGCTTCGCCGGCCAGTTCCTGCCGGCCCTCGACTCGGACTACCACGTCTGGCTGGAGTGGGCCCACCGGACAGTTGCGGCGATCATCGGCCTTCTCACCCTGGCGCTCGCTACGGTGGCGATCCTGGACCACCGCGATCGGCGCTCGATCGTCTGGCCGGCGGTGCTGGCCGTGTTCCTGGTCGGCTTCCAGGCCTGGCTCGGCCAGGAGACCGTGCGACTCGGGAACACCGGCGAGTCGGTGACCGCCCACCTCGCCGCGGCGATGGCCCTCGTGGGCCTGCTGGTCTATCTCCTGGTCCGGGCGTCCTATCCGGCCCGGATCGCCGGCCGCGGCGCGAGCCAGCGGTTCACCCTGCTCGCCACGTTCGCGGCCGTGGCCACGTTCGCGCTGTTGCTCTTCGGGTCCAACGTCACGGCGCGCGACGCGGCCCTGGTCTTCGCCGACTGGCCGCTCATGAACGGCGGGCTAGCGCCTGTCGCACCCGACGGCCGCTCCGATCTCGCGGCGTTGTACGGCGCCCACGCCCTGCACCGCTACGTGGCGGCGGCAGTGTTCGTCATCCTCGCCGCGGTGACCTTCGTCGCCTGGCGCCGGGCCCGCAGCATGCGCGCCGGCGCGGCGGACGGCCCGCCCGGCAGCGCGCGCCTGGCCCGGCTGGCCGGCGCCATCCTGGTCGTCTACGTCGTGCAGGTCGTGGTCGGGGGCCTGCAGGTGCTCACCCACCTCGCGCCGTGGACGCAGACGTTGCATGTCGCGCTGGGTGCGGTGATCTGGGGCGGTTCGGCGGCGCTGGCCGCGTCGGCCTATTTCGTTGCTCGCCTGGCCGGAGCCGCCGAGGTTCCTGCCGGCGCTCGCTCCGGCGAGGGCCCGTCAACGGGCGCGAGCGGCGTTGGCGACGACGCCCCTTCGTCCGGCGCCGAGCAGCCTGCTGGAACCCGTACCACACTCCGCGACAGCGTCCGCGCCTACGTCGCCCTCACCAAGCCGCGGATCATCGAGCTGCTGCTCGTGACGACCGTGCCGGCCATGGTCCTCGCCGCCCGCGACGTGCCCGGGATGCCGGTCGTCGACTGGGTCCGGATCACGATCTGGACGCTGGTCTGCGGCACGTTGGCCGCGGGCTCGGCGAATGCCATCAACCAGTACCTCGACCGCGACATCGATGCCCGGATGGTCCGGACCCGGCGACGGCCGTTGCCGGCCCACGAGGTCGAGCCGGAGCGGGCGATGGTCTTCGGGATCGTCCTCGGCGTCGTCTCGATCGCCCTCATGGCCTGGGCGGTCAACCTGCTGGCGGCGTTCCTGACGCTGCTCGCGATCGCGTTCTACGTCCTCGTGTACACGCTGATGCTCAAGCGGACCACGCCCCAGAACATCGTCATCGGCGGTGCCGCGGGCGCCCTGCCGCCGGTCATCGGCTGGGCGGCGGTGACCGGCAACGTGGGACTGCCGGCGCTGCTCCTGTTCCTGGTGGTCTTCTACTGGACCCCGCCTCATTTCTGGGCCCTGGCGCTCCGGCTCCGGGGCGACTACGCCGCGGCCGGTGTGCCGATGCTGCCGGTCGTCCGCGGCATCGGCGAGACCAGCCGCCAGATCGGGCTGTACACGGTCCTGCTCGTCGCGCTGAGCATCATCTTTGCGCTGGTGGCCCGGATGGGCGTCATCTATCTCGTCGCGGCCATCGTCCTCGGCGGACTGTTCCTGTGGCGCGCGTTCGTCCTGTGGCGCCAGGGGACGTCGCCGGAGGCCTCGACCGCGCAGGCCATCCGCCTGTACCGCTATTCGATCGGCTACCTGACGCTCCTCTTCGCCGCGGTCGCCATCGACGCGCTCGTGGTCGTGCCACTCGGCTGACTTGCCGACTACTCCCCCACGGTGCCCGGCGCACCGGGCGGATGGTAGCCGTGATGCCCTGACGCGGAAGGTCCACGCGGGCGAGATGGGCCGCGTGGCACACTCCGGCGACATGCAATTGACCTTCCTCGGTGGTGCCAACACGGTCACCGGGTCCCGCTTCCTGCTGACCACCGAGCGCGCCAGGGTCCTCATCGACTGCGGCATGTTCCAGGGCAGTCCCAACGAGTCGATCCGCAACCGCGTGCCACTCGGCTTCGACCCGACGACCCTCGACGCGATCCTGCTGACCCACGCCCACCTGGACCACTGCGGACTCCTTCCGGTGGCGGTCCGGGAGGGCTTCAAGGGCCCGATCTTCCTCACCAGCGCCACGGCCGAGCTGGCCACCCTGGTCCTGCTCGACAGCGGCCGGCTGCACGAGGAGTTCGCGAAACGACAGGATCGCTGGGTGGCGCGACATCCGGAGCGGGCCGAAGCAGAAGGGCGCCAGGAGCTCGCCGACTACCAGGCCGCCCTCGAGCTCGCCCGCCGCGCCGGCGAGGCGCCGGTGGTCGGCGGCGACACGGAGACCAGTCGGGTAACCGGTGCGGCCGTGCCGGAGGCGCGTGAGCCCCGCGACGACGAGGAGGACGCGGCCGAGTTCGCCGCGAGCAGCGAGCACGTCCCGACCGCGATCGAGGCCGAGCCGCCGTTCTCCGGACCCGACCCGGAGGCAGACCTGCGGGGCCAGCCGCCCGAGCTGATCGTCGACCTCGACTCGCCGCTCTATACGGCGGCCGATGCGGCCAACGTCCCGCCGCTGTTCCGCAACGTCCGGTACGACCGCGAGGTCGCGGTCGCCCCGGGGGTCTCGGCTACGTTCCTCGATGCCGGCCACATCCTCGGCTCGGCGATCATCCGGCTCCGTGTTCGCGAGGCCGATCGCGAGCGGGTCCTGGTCTTCTCGGGCGACCTTGGTCGCCCCAACACGCCGATCATTCGAGACCCCACCGTCCTGACCGAGGCCGACTACGTCTGCGTCGAGTCGACGTATGGCGGTCGGGAGCACGAGCCATCGGAGGAAGCCATTCGCATCCTCGCCGAGACCGTGCGGGCGGTCGCAGACGCCCAGGGCGTCCTGCTCGTGCCGTCATTCGCGGTCGGGCGGACCCAGGAGATCGTGTGGCAGCTCGACCGGCTCATCGACCGCGGCGAGATCCCGTTGCTGCAGCTGTACCTCGACTCGCCGATGGCATCGAAGGCGTCGGACATCTACCGCCGCCACCCCGAGTTCTACGACGAGGAGACGCGTGCCCTCCTGCAGGCCGGCGGCTCACCGCTCGACTACCCAAAGCAGACGATCACCAACGACGTCAAGCAGTCACGCGCCATCGCCCAGGCGCCGCGTCCGTACATGATCGTGGCGTCGAACGGGATGCTGACCGGTGGGCGCGTCGTCGGCCACCTCCGAAACCTCATCGGGGATCCTGCGGCGACGCTGCTGTTCGTGGGCTACCAGGGCCAGGGCACGCTGGGCGCCCACCTCCAGGCGGGCGCGAAGCAGGTCAAGCTCGATGGCCAGATCCGCGACGTGAAGTGCCGCGTACAGTCGATCAGCGGCTTCTCGGCCCACGCCGACGAGTCGGAGCTCCTCGACTGGATCGCCAACTTCGGCCGCGGCCGGCAGCACGGCGCGCCCGGGTTCCCACGGCTGGTCTTCCTGGTCCACGGCGACCCGGACGCCCAGATCGCGCTGGCGCCGAAGGTCGAGGGCCTCGGCTTCCGGGTCAAGATCCCGCACTGGCGAGAACAGGTCACGCTGGACTAGACATCGACTGACTGGCTCGCGGGGCGAGCCACAACGGATGGACACGCGGAGGGAGCGGGCAGTGGCTGCATTCGACATGGGGCTCGTCCAGCGCGGGGCGCGCAACCGGCGCACGCCGTACTACGAGGCGACCCAGCGCTACGGCCCGCAGGGCTTCACGGTCTACAACCACATGTACTTTCCGATCCGGTTCGACACGTTCGAGGCGGAGTTCGACGCACTTCTCAACGCCGTCACGATCTGGGACGTGTCGGTCGAGCGCTGCCTCGAGATCTCCGGCCCGGACGGGGCCCGGTTCGCCCAGCTCCTGACCCCGCGCGACCTGTCGAAGTGCGCCGTCGGCCAGGCCAAGTACGTCCTCATCTGCGACTCGGACGGCGGCATCGTCAACGATCCCGTGCTGACCCGAATGGACGAGAACACGTTCTGGTTCGCGCTCGCTTCATCGGATGCCCTGCTCTTCGCGCGCGGCCTTCGAAACGCCTACCCCGACCTAGACGTGACCATCCACGAGGCGGACGTGGCACCACTCCAGGTCCAGGGCCCCCGCTCCAAGGAGCTGTTGCGCGACCTTGTCGGCGACTCCATCTCCGATCTCAAGTACTACTGGTGGCGCCGAGCGGAAATCCGTGGCATTCCGGTCGTCGTGACGCGGACCGGCTGGACTTCCGAGGTGGGCTACGAGATCTACCTCCTCGACACGACCCGCGGCAGCGAGCTGTGGGAGACGCTCATGGAGGTCGGCGCGCCATACGGGGTCAAGCCAACGGGGCCGTCGGACATCCGCCGGATCGAGGGCGGCATCTTCAACTGGGGCGCCGACATGACCTACGAGAACAACCCCTTCGAGATGGGCCTCGATCGACTGGTCGATACCGGACTGGCCGACGATGCGTCCATCTCGATCGCGGCCCTGAGGCGCATCCAGGACGCCGGGGTGGACCGCAGGATCGTCGGCGTCGAGCTCGACGGCGCGCCGTTTCCAGCGCTCAACAACGTGAAGTGGCCCGCGTTTCGAACCGGGAGCGGCGGGGCGGCGGGTGCCGCGGGCGAGCCGGGCCCGGGAGCCGAGCGGGATGCGGAAGGCGAGTCGGTCGGCAAGGTCACGTCGGCGATCTGGTCGCCGCGCCTGCGCCGGAACATTGGCTACTGCTGGGTGCCCGTCGATCTCGCCGCCGAGGGCACAGCCCTGCGGGTCGAGACGGAGTGGGGGAGTCGTACGGCCACCGTCGTTCCGATGCCGTTCGTGGACCCGGAGAAACGAATTCCCGTGTCCTGACCGCGGCGAGCGGGCGCCGCTCCCGCTTCCGGGCGCTCAGGAGCCGAGGGCGGCGTCCAGGACTGCGGGGCTTCCGCCGCTCCCGGCGACCGCCTCGAGGCTGACGCCGAAGCGGGTCTCCGGCCCGATCGAGATGGTGGCCCACTCGTCCAGGGACGCCGCCCAGAACGCCACGTCGCCGGCGTATTCCATGCGCCCGATCGGTGTCCGCTGGCCTTCGTTCTCGAGCCAGCAGCGGTACTCCTGGCCGGCCATGGGCGGCTCGAGGGCTGCCGTCAGGACGACGATGTCCTGGCGCGACCAGGAGATCGAGCCGGCTGCGGTGCCATCCGGTCGCCGCAGGGGCACGACCTCGAAGGTGTCGCTGGCAAGGACGCGATCGAGCGCCGCGGTCACGGTGCCCAGCGCCGCCTCCTCGGCCCGGGCGGCCTGCAGGCGCTCGTCCTGCAGGCGGTAGCCGGCGCCAGCGATGACGAGGGCCAGGACGGCGACCATTCCCAGCAAAGCAGGGCGCAGCAGACGTCGAGGCGGTCGAACAACGGCCACGTGCTCGGGCACAGCGATGCCGGCCCCCCGAACCGCGGCGAGCATTCCGTCCCGCAGCCCGGCCGGGGCACGGATCGGCTCCACGGAGGCCGGGCCGTCCGGCTCGAGCCCCTGCGGACCCGCCGGCCGGCGCAGGGCGGCGGTCAGCGCGTCATGCGTCTCGCGCCAGGAGGCGATCTCGGCGGTGCAATCCGGACAGCCGGAGATGTGCGCGAGCAGGGCTTCTTCTTCCGGCACGTTCGATGCGGCCAGCGCTGTGAGCCGGCCCGGTTCGATGGCGAGGTCGGCGATCCGCTCGTGGGCTTCGGCGTGGTCCATCGGGTTCATCGCTCGGTCCCGAAGGTCGCGCGGTCCGCGACGGGTGTAGAAGGATCGCGGCGCCTCGCAGCCGCGGGATCGACCAGGTCGGGGACCTCCGCGAGCCGGACCCGCAGGTGGGCCATCGCTCGCCGCGTCCGTGACTTCACGGTGCCCAATGGCCAGCCCAGGCGGTCGGCGATCTCCGCCTGCGAGAGCCCGGCGGCGTAGGCGAGGACGACCGCCTGCCGCTCTGTCTCGGGTAGCTCCGAGATCATCGATCGGACGACCGACTGCGACCATCGTCGATCGGCCACGGTCGCGGGGTCGGCGGGTGCCACTCCGGGACCGTCAACGCGGCGGGCCTGGAGATCGAGCACATCGAGGGCATCGAGCTGCCCGTTTGCATCGCCCGCCACGCTGATCGAGGTCAGCACGGGCCTCCGCGACTGCGCCCGAAGGTGGTCGATCGCGCGGTTCCGGGCGATCGCGAGGAGCCAGCCGATCAAGGATCCCGCCCTCGAATCGTATTGGCTGGCTCGCCGCCACAGGGCGAGGAAGCTCTCTTGAACGATCTCCGCGGCCGTGTCGCGGTCGCCCAGCAACCGCACGACCGACGCGAACAGGAGGTCCGCGTGGCGGTCGTAGACGACCATGAACTGCGCCTCCTCGCCCGCGGCAATCCCGGCGGCCAGCGTGGCGTCATGTCTTCGATCGCGATCGACGGTCATCTCGGGGCGCACGACACCGCCATGATCGACGATCGGCTCAGTAGCTGTAGCCGCCATCGCTCGCTGGCGGCGAGGCGCCGGCGCCACCCGGCTCGCCGGCCGGCGAGACCACGAACCAGACGTCGTTCACGCCCTGACCGTTCGCGTCGCCTGCCGCGCCATCTGCCGCGAAGTAGTAGAGCGGCCGACCGTTGTAGGTCACCTGCATCGACCCGTCGGGCCGCTTCGCGGTGGCGAGGGCTCCGGTCACGCCGCTGCCGGCCTGCACCGACTCCCCGGTCTCGACTGTGAACGGCAGCCAGGTGGCGGCACACGCGTCGACACATGTGCTGACGCCCGGGGTGTCCTTCGTGAGGAGGTAGAGGGTCTTGCCGCCTTCGCCGGTCAGGTAGTCGCCGAGCTTCGCGTCGTGTCCGATCTGGACCTCCGGTGCCCCGCCGGCGGCGCCGGTCGCCGATGCGGTTGATCCAGGCGCCTGGCTCGCTGCCGGCGTGGCACCGCCGCCGGTCTGGGCGGCGCAGGCCGAGACCAGGATTGCCAGCGCCGTAAAGGCACCCGCGGCCATGCGATACGAACGCGCTGATCGGTCCATCGAGCATCTCCTCGTCGCCACTCGGGCAGGACCCAGCCTCGGCCTCCCACTCCCAGTCATCTACGACCGTCTCCGGGGAGCGGATCTCCCGGAGCGGGTCTCCGGAGCGGCGGGCCGGCAAGCCAGGCGCTGAGGGCCGGCAAGCCAGGCGCTGAGGGCCGGGCGGGTCCGTCGTGCCTGGCCGATCCAGTCAGCCGGGCGGCAGCCCGCCGCGGGCGGCGATCCGGGCACTGGCATCGGCCCAGCCGGGGTCGAACGGCACGCCGGGTTCGTCGACGTCGAGGACGAGCGGCGCGTGATCCGAGGGGATCGGCTTGCCCTTTCGGGCTTCCCGGTCGATCTCGATCCCGACGACCCGCTCATCAAGGCGTTGGGTAACGAGGAGGTGGTCGATCCGCATCCCGAAGTTCTTGTGGAAGTTCCCGGCCCGGTAGTCCCACCACGTGAACCGGCCGCGCTCGGAGTGCCGTTCGCGGTAGGTGTCGCGAAGCCCCCATTCGAGCAGCGCCTTGAAGGCCGCCCGCTCCTCGGGCGAGACATGGGTCCCGCCGTGGGCCAGTCGCGCGTCCCAGACGTCCGCATCGCCGGGCGCCACGTTGAAGTCGCCGCCGATCGCCAACAGCTCGTTCGGATCTCGCGTCTCCTGGAGCCAGTGCAGCGCGCGCTCATACCAGCGCAGCTTGCCGACAAAGAAGGGCGATCCAACGACCCGGCCGTTCGGGGCGTAGAGGCTGACCAGCCGGATAGGCTCCAGGCCGGGTGCCAGGAGCCGGAAGGACAGCATCCGGGCCTCTTCGGACGGGTCGAAGTCCTCCTCCTGCAGGCTAACCGCGGTACCGGCACCGCTGTTGCGCACGGGTCCGTCCCCGAAGTTCGTGATCACCTCGTCGAAGGCGAGGCCTTCACGAATCGCCGCGGCGACCCCGTTCCAGCGCCCTTCGCCGTGATGGAGCAGCTGGTAGCCGGCCATCGAGAAGGGCATCGCCGGTGCCTCCGCGTCGGCGAGCTTCGTCTCCTGCATGAGCAGGATGTCGGGCGCCGTGCGCTCCAGCCACCAATCGACCTTTTCCTGGCGGGCCTTGAGCGAGTTGACGTTCCAGGTGGCGATCCGCACGCTCAGTCCTCGGGGCGCTGGGCACGCCCGCCGCGACGCCTGGTGCCGCGCGACCTGGAGCGCCCGAGCGCATCGCGACGTTCGGGGTAGCGCGACGCGGAGCGCCTCACCGGCCGCGGAGGTCCGAGACCGACAGCCGATCCGGCTCGATCTCGAAGCCTTCGGTGTGCTCCTCGAACGGCAGCCCAAGCTCCTGGAAGGCTTGCCGCGTCGCGTCCGGATCGGACGTCGTCAGCATCAGCGCGCCGTCCGTGTCCTCGGCGACGCCGACGATCCCCGTGATGTTGACGCCGCGGTCGCCGAGCGCGGTGGCAACGCGAGCGAGGGAGCCCGGTTTGTCCTCGAGCTGGACCGTGAACCAGACCATCATCGCGGGCACCTCCTGCTCGCGATGGTAGCGGAGCCGAGCAGGTGGGCCAGCCGAGCGGGAGCCCGCAGCCGCACGGGTGGGCCAGCCGAGCGGGAGCCTGTAGCCGAGCGAGAGCCCGCAGCCGAGCGGGAGCCCGCCGCTCGCACCCGTTGTGTCGAGATGGACACCAGGGCGACGAGGTTCGGGTGCAACGCCCGGTCGGCTGTCTCGAACCTCGTCGATCCTGTGCCTCAGTGGCGACAGACGGCCGCAGAACCGTCTGGCGCGGACGGTCCGAGTGGGCAGAGACCGCGCATCGCGTCGCGGTGGTGTCGAGATGGACACACTCACATAGGCGATTCAGTCGCCAGGACCTTCGCGGCTACGCTTCGGTCATGTCCGACGGCCCTCTGGTGCAGGTCTTCGGACGGAACGATTCCCAGGCCACGCGGGCCGCGCTCCGCTTCTTTCGCGAGCGGCGAGTCGCGGTCCAATTCGTCGACCTGGCGCGCAAGCCAATTGCCCCGGGCGAGCTGCGGCGGTTCGTCGAACGCCTCGGCGCCCGTGCGGTGGCCGACGCCGACGGCCGGCGGTGGCGCCAAGCTGGTCTGGCCTTCCTCAGGATGGATGACGCCGAGCTGGTCGAGCACCTCCTCGCCGACCAGCGGCTGCTGCGCCTGCCGCTGGTCCGGATCGGCAAGGACGTCGCGGCGGGCGGCGACGCGGCAGCATGGCGCGAGCTCCTGGCCCGCGCTGGCGCCTGAGCTGGCGCCCGGCAGCGACGCGGCACGCTGGCGCGAGCTCCTGGCCCGCGCTGGCGCCTGAGCTCCTCCGACCCCGCGCGGCGAGGGGTCCGGCATCTGCTTCGATCGGGCGTCTCGGCCTCGGCCCGGCCCTCAGCGTGCCGCCCGCAATGCCAGCAGGGCCACGATCGCCGCGACCCCGACCAGCACGATGCCGATCGCCGTCCAGCGCATGTCGCCGATCATGAAGCTGCGGCCGATCGGGGCGCCGAGACCCTGGGCGATGAAGATCACGCCCGTGAGCCCGATGAACGCCGCTGCGATGAGACGGATGGGATCGAGTGCCCCGGGGGCCATGCGGGTAGGATGCCACCGGGCCCGGGGACTCGACGATCGCAGGAGGAAGAGCTCAATGCCGGAGAGCGATCCGGGCACACCGGCGACCGCCGTCGAGGCCCAGCACGGCGAGCCGATGACCGAGCGACGGCGGTCCGGCCGTCTCGTGATCGGCAAGGATGCCGCCACAAAGGTCGCGGGATTGGGCGGCGATCCGACGATGACCGAGGACCGCAAGCTCCTCGAGCCGTCCGGCCGACCCGACTTCCTCAACACCGATCCGTGGCGCGCCCTGCGCATCCTGGCCGAGTTCGTGGAGGGCTTTGATGCGCTCGCCGCGCTCGGGCCGGCGATCACGGTCTTCGGCTCCGCCCGCGTCAAGCCCGACAGTCCGGCCTACGACAAGGCGCGGGAGATCGGCCGGCTGCTCGCGCTCGAGGGCTACGCGGTCATCACCGGCGGCGGGCCGGGAGTCATGGAAGCGGCCAACCGCGGCTGCCAGGAGGGCGGCGGCGTGTCGGTCGGCTGCAACATCGAGCTGCCGCACGAGCAGGACATCAACGCGTACGTGGATCTCGGCGTGCAGTTCCGATACTTCTTCGCCCGCAAGACGATGTTCGTGAAGTACGCCGACGCGTTCGTGATCCTGCCGGGCGGCTACGGGACGATGGACGAGCTGTTCGAGGCGCTGACGCTCATCCAGACGGGCAAGATCCGGCATTTCCCCGTCATCCTCGTCGGCACCGCGTTCTTCGGTGGGCTGTTCGAATGGATCCGCGAGAAGCTGGTGGGCGAGGGAATGGTCCTGCCGGAGGACCTCGACCTGGTTGCCGTGACCGACGACCCGGCCGAGGTCATCCAGATCATCCGCCGGGCCGGAAGCCGGCGACCGGATCAGGACAGGGCCCGCACGGGGGCGGCCGCGGCCGAATAGCCTGACTGCCGATCAGGAGTCGCTCGGCACCCAGCGGCCGTCGTCGAGGCGGGTAGCGACCCCAAACCTGCTTGCCAGGACCTCGGGCAAGGCTTCATCGCTGAGGTCGCGCTCCTCGCGGTCGTCGCCGTCGCTGACGATGAGTCGCCGGCCGAACAGGGTGGTCCCGCCTTGGCCATCCAGGACGGAGCACAGCCAGCCACTCACGAACGGCGACCCGGGCGACGTTTGGAGGTAGGCGCACTCCGCGCCGAACGCCTCGAGCGGCTGAGGCTGCGGGTCGAATCGGTAGTGGGCGACCCACTCGCCGTTCCGGTGCCGCCATTCGACGTCCACGCCGTCATCGGTTGCGACGAGCCGGAACGAGCCGACCGGATCGACCTGCTCGGCTGACGTCGAAAGCCGGAGCGGCTCCGCGAACGAGTAGCCGAAGCCCACGTCCACCAGCCACGGCTCGTCGAGATTGACCTGCATCGCAAGGTGCTCGAACCGGCGGCCGAGCTGGCCGTGGTCGTAGGTGCGGGCCTCCAGGAACGCGACGTCGAAACCCGCGCCCTCGAGGAGTGTCGCGAACGCGCCGTTCAGCTCATAGCAGAAGCCGCCGCGGCGCCGAACCGCGAGCTTCTCGACGAACGTCCGCTGGTCCAGCACGATCGGCTCCCGAAAGAGCACGCTGGAGTTCTCGAAGGGGATCGTCCGAAGGTGGGCCGCGTGGAGCGCTCGCAGGGTGGCGAGATCGGGCCGAATCGGGCGCTCGAAGCCAAGACGCCGGGCGTACGCGTCGAGGAGGGCAGCGGGGACCGTCACCCGTCGCCGCGTGGCACAGCGACCTCGATCCGCCCGTCGCGGATCCGCACCGGGTAGTAGCGCAGGCGTCGGACGCGCGTGAGGCGTCGCGCCTCTGCCTTCTTGCCCGGAACGTCGACCTTCGGCCGGCTCGCACCGGGCGTCCAGACCGGATGCGATCGACCGTCGGCATCCAGGCCGCCGGTCGTCGGCATCTGGACCACGTCGCCGCTGCACAGGTCGAAACGGCCTTCGTGCAGCGGACACTGGACGACACAGCCGTCGAGCTCGCCGAGGCTGAGGGGCGCGGCCATGTGGGGACACCGATCGTCGACCGCGACGATCCCCTCCGGGGTGTGGACGAGGAGCACATCCAGATCCCCGAACGTGACCCGCCGCATCGCCCCGGCCGGCAGCTCGTCGAGGGCGAGCGCGTCCTCGAACGTGGCCGAGCCGGCGCCGATCGCGGTGAGGTGATCGGGGATCCGCGCCGGCTGATCGTCGCGCGCGGGATTGTGCATGCGGCGATCGTAGCGAGGGCGGCCGCCGAAGGGCGGCGGGGGATGGCGAAGCCCCTCGCCGCATGAAACCGAAGCGGCGCCCAAGGAGGGCGCCGCTCGGTCAGCCGTTCGTTTCAAGCTGGACGTTCGCCGGGCGGGTCCCGCGGACTCACGGCGAGACGGCTGGCGACGCTGTCACGGCATCCTCGGGGTGGAGCTGCACAGTCCCGAGAATGGTCTTGAAGTACGTCAGGTCGGGCAAGCGGTAGGCCACGAACATGTAGCCGCGATTCTCCACGGCCACGAACGCCGACTGGACGCCGTCGTCCGGACAGTGGATGGCGAGAAGGCCGACCGTCCCGTCGATCGTCACCGGCTCGATCGTCGGTGGGCACGTGTCCCCCCAGTCGGTATGGGTTGAAAGCTCCGCGGCCCACTGGTCAAAGGTCTTGTCTCCAAGGGGCTGGGAAGCAACAGCCAAGAAGAGATTGTTGTTTCCGGGGTTCAGGTTGTCCGCGGTCGTCGAGTCGCCCCTCGGAATCCCCGCCGTCCACGGTTCGCTTGCCGGTCGGACGATCCACCCTTTTGGATACGAGATCGAGAAACCCTCCGTCGTCGACGTGTGGGACTCCGTGAATCTCGAAAGCAGGTCGGACGGCTGCGCGGTCATCGTGGGCGAAGGCGTGGCTGAAGGCGTAGGCCCGGGACTGGCGGGGCCGACGCCGGGCCGGAGCACGGCGAGGCCGACAGCCCCGATGGCGATTGCAGCCACAGCCGCGACCGCCAACCTGGCGAAACCATTCATCGTTGGGAACCTCCACGGCACGCGCAGCAGCACGCGCCGCTGTGGGGTGGTTTCGATGGATTCGAGGGCCCGCGCCAGCACCCAATCGGGTGCCCGCGGCGGGGCCTCCGTCTGGTAATGGTCGGCGATTCGGCGGGTGAGATTCGGTTTGGCATTCATGCCGTACGGCCCTCCTGCCGCGCGCCGACCGGGCCGCGCGCGTCGGCAGCGAGTGCTGGCCGCAGCGCCTCGATGGCGTAGTGGAGTCGGGACTTGGCGGTCCCGACGGGAATGTCAAGGGCCCCGGCCGTCTCGACGGGCGAGAGGTCGAGGTAGAAGTGCAACACCAGGATCGTCCGCTGGGCTTCGGTCAGCCGACGGAGTCCCCGTTCCAGCTGGTCGCGATCGGCGAGCTCGGATGCGCGATCGAGCTCGACCGGTTCGACGGGCAGAACGGTGATCTCGGCGCGCCATCGCCGGCGATGGCGCCCGATGTCCGCACACGAGCGGACGACGAGCCGGTAGAGCCAGGCGTCGAACCGCTCCACCTCGCGCAAGGTGGGCAGATCGCGCCAGGCCCGAATCAGCGCGTCCTGGGTGGCATCCTCCGCGAGCTCGGCGTCGCGCAGGATGAGCCGAGCGATCGCGTACAACCGATCGACGGCGCCGCCGGCCAGCACGCCGAAGGCCTCACGGTCCCCGCGTCGTGCCCGCTCGATGAGCTCCGTCCGCACGCCTCGCTCCATCGTGCCGAGGCGACCGATCTGGTCGCTCTACACCCTACGGCGGAGCGCAACGCCAGGCGGTTCAATCTCCGACCGGCCAGGCATGCAACGACCCCGGACGGCGGACGGCCGCGCCGGGGTCGTGCTTCGAACCAGGACGGTTATCAGTCGGTGCTGGGGAGGGGCGCTTCCGGTCCGCTCACGACCTGGCCGGGAACACCGGCCGCGGTCAGCTGCGGGCCCAGCTGGCCCTGCGATAGGCCGGACAGCGCCGTGCCGATCAGGAAGATGACGATGCCGGTCGATTTGACCCACAGCGCATCTCGCGGACCGAGCCGGGGAGTTCTGTCAGGATGGCATCCAGGAGGATCGGGATGCGCTTCGCCCTCATGATCGAACCGCAGCAGGGCACGACGTATGAGCTGCAGCTCGCGGTCGCACTGCGGGCCGAGGCGGCCGGCTTCGAGACGCTCTTCCGGAGCGATCACTACGCCAGCTTCCCGGGCGATGGCGAGGGCGAGACGACGGACGCCTGGGCCGTGCTGGCCGGACTCGCCCGGGAGACGACGCGCATCGGCCTCGGGACGCTGGTGAGCCCGGTCACGTTCCGCCATCCGGGCAACCTCGTGAAAGTCGCCACGACCGTCGATAACATGAGCGGCGGGCGGCTCGAGATCGGCGTCGGCGCGGGGTGGAACAAGGACGATCATCTGCCCCTGGGGCTGCCCTTCCCGCCCATCGAACAGCGGGCCGAGCTGCTCGAAGACCAGCTCGCGATCCTGCACGGCCTGTGGACCGAGCCCGACGGCTGGTCGTACGAGGGCCGCCACGTGACCGTCCGGGGCGGCCGGCTGCGGCCGCGACCGGTCGACGTCCCCGGCCGGCCGCGCGCGGCGAACGGCATGGTTCGGCCCTGGATCCTGACGGGCGGCGAGGGCTCGCCGAAGGGCTTCCGAATCGCCGCCCGCTGGGCCGACGAGTTCAACCTGTCCTCATCGACGCCCGAGCTGGCGGCTCAGAAGTTCGCGGCCCTCGACAACGCGTGTCAGGCGATCGGACGAGATCCCGGGAGCGTTACGCGATCGGCCATGGTCGGCACGCTCATCGGGGCGGACGATGCGGCAGTCTCGCGGCGCTCGGACGGCCTCATGCGGACATTCGGCATGGACGCGGCCAGCGGCCGGGAATGGCTCGCGGCGCGCCGCTCGCGCTGGATCTGGGGGACACCGAACGAGGCTCGCAACATGGTCCGTCGCTTCGGCGACGCCGGCGCCGAGCGGCTCATGCTCCAGGACTTCCTGCCGTGGGACCTGGAGATGATCGACTTGATGGCCGCCGAGCTGATCGACACGCGGCCCTGATCCGGCCCATCTCCGCGTTGGCGCCTGCGAGCGCTCGCTTACGCACCTTGAAGTGCGCGCGCTCTCGTGCCGAGGCGATCGATCTGGTCGCTCTACACCCTACGGCGGAACGCAACGCCGGCCGGTTCAAACAGCACGTGCAGCTGGGTCATGCTCACGCCCTGCCGGATTGCGCCGGCCATCGAGCCGCAGGGCATCTCACGGACCGAGCCGAGCAGTTCTGTCAGGATGGCATCCAGGAGGATACTGATGCGCTTCGCCCTCATGATCGAGCCCCAGCAGGGGATGACGTACGAGGAGCAGCTCGCGATCGCCCGGCGGGCCGAGGCCGCGGGGTTCGAGGCATTCTTCCGGAGCGACCATTACGCTGGCCTCCCGGACGATAGCGAGGGGCCGACGACCGACGCGTGGGCGGTCCTCGCCGGTCTCGCCCGCGAGACGGACCACATCGTGCTGGGCACGCTCGTGAGCCCCGTCACGTTCCGTCATCCGGGCAACTTCGTGAAGCTGGTCACGACGGTCGATCACATGAGTGGCGGGCGAATCGAGCTGGGCATCGGCGCCGGCTGGAACGAGCAGGACCACGCGCCACTCGGGCTCGCCTTCCCGGCGATCGCTGAGCGCGCGGACCTCATGGAGGATCAACTGGCGATCCTGCACGGTCTGTGGACGGGGCCGGACGGCTGGTCGTACGAGGGCCGCCAGCTCAAGGTGTCGGGGTCACGGCTGCGGCCGCGCGCCGTTGACGTGCCCGGGCGGCCGCGCGCGGAGAACGGGATGGTGCGGCCACGGATCATCGTCGGCGGCGAGGGCTCACCCCGCGCCTTCCGAATGGCGGCGCGCTGGGCCGATGAGTTCAATCTCACCATCTCCTCACCGGAGCGGGCGGCGGAGCGGTTCGCCGCATTGGACGAGGCGTTGCGAGTCGCCGGGCGAGCACCCGAGACGCTCACCAAATCGGCGATGGTCACGACGGTCGTCGGGGTCGACGAGGCCGAGGTGGCGCGGCGCGTCGACGATCTCGCCGAAGGGGTGTTCGAGATCGAGGAGCGGAACGGCCGCGAGTGGCTCGACGGCCGGCGGGCCCGCTGGATTCTCGGCACGCCCGACGAGGCACGGGCGATGATCCGCCGCTACGCCGAGGCCGGGGTCGAGCGGCTCATGCTCCAGGACTACATCCCGCGAGACCTCGAGATGATCGACTTGATGGCCGAGGAGCTGATCGATCGTGTCTGACGCGGCCTGTGAGGGCCGTTAGCCCGGATCGCTAGCCGGCGGCGACTGCCGCCCGTCGATAGACCGGGTCGTCGCGCCGGATCGGATCGGGGTCGACGCCGCGGCTGCGAGCCAGCCGCTCGGTCAGCAGCTGGAGCGGGATGGCCGAGCCGAGGATCGTTGCCACGGCCGGCGGCAGCAGGGGTGCCTCCGGGACGAGTAGCCGGCCCGCGGGGGTCAGGCCGAGCTCCAGCTCCGGCGCGGCTCGCTCGGCCAGGATCGCCGCGCCCTGGGCGCCGATCTCGCGGGCGGCCCGGAGCACGCCCGCCGCACGGCTCGCTCGCTCGTCGATTCCGGCCGGATCCACCAGGATGACGACGATCCCGGTGCGCGAGTCGATCCCCGCGAGGTGCCCATGGAGCATCGTCTCGAGATCTCGCATCGTGGCCGGGACATGCGCGCCTTCCTCGACCTTGAGGGCCAGCTCGCGCGCTGCCGGGCGGTCGCGCCCGCTGCCGAGGACGATCAGCCGGTCGATCTCGCCGAGGATCGCGGCCATCGCCTCCGCCTGCGCAATGGCGGCCTGTGCCAGGCTCGATTCGAGGAGCTCCGTCAGCGCGACCGGAGACAGCGGCGCCTCGGTGATGTGGGCGGCGACGGCGGCCGCCGCGACGATCGGCGAGAGGTAGCCGACGGTATGGCACCAGCTCTGGTCCATCTCGTCGGTGGTCACCACGATGTCCCCGATCGCGGCGCCCGGCGATCGATCCGAGACCGTCACGATCGCGACCGTTGCCCCGCCGGCCTGGGCTCGTTCGAGGGCGCGGTTGGTGGCCCGGGTACCGCCCTCGTGGCTGATCCCGATCACCAGCCCGCCGCGAGCTCCGAGGTCCTCCTCCAGCGCCGCCTCGAACGCCTGGATGGCCGTTGGGACACCTGCCCGGCCAGGCGCCATGGTCAGGCCGGCTGCCGCCAGGCCTTCGCGAAGGATCTCGGCGCTCGCCTGGGCGGCGTGCTCGCTGGTTCCGCAGCCGACGATGAGGATCGGCAGGCCCTCCGACGTCGCGCGCTTCGTCTCGGCCGCGAGACGCGCCGCCGGCCCATCGGCCGCCGCAAGGCGCGACGCGATCCGGCCAGCCAGCGCCGGCTCGGCCAGGATCATGTCGGTCATGTGATACGGCGCCTGGCGACGCCGGGCGGGCACCTTGCTCGGCACCCAGGGGTCCGGCGCGCCGGGGAGCTGATCGCTCGCGGGCTTCATCGCGAATGACGATATCGCCCCGGAGTCAGCGCTGCGAACCGCCTGCGGCGATACGGCCCACCCTTCCGCGTGGGCCGTATCGAAAGAGGACCCGCCCGACCAGCAGTTCGAGGGCGACCGGCCCGAATCGGTTGGAGTCCACGGGCGGACCGAAGCCCGCCGCCGCCGTGGCCTTCGCGTCGGCGTCGGCGGTCAGCCAGGCCTCGTCGCCGGCGAGGACGAGGTAGCCGCCCGCGAATCGAACCTGCTCGCCTGGGCCCGCCGCGACGCGCTTGACCGCCAGCGAGCCGTCGTCCGGTTCGCGGAACAGCACGATCGAGCCGTTCTTTGGCCACCGCCCGACCGTCGGGTCCACGACGAGCCAGTCACCCGGCGCGATCGCCGGCAGCATCGACCCTTCTTCGACGGTGACGCGCCACGGGCCACGAAGCCGTTCACGGAGCGGCTTGACTCGGACCCCTGACCCTGTCAGCCGAGGTGCGGACAAGGCGGTCCGGAGGACGAGAGCGAGCGCACTTGGAAGGTGCGTGAGCGAGGCCTCGTTCGGGTCAACGCAGCGCCGGCAACTTCAGGCGAGATCCGCGCTCCGCTCTCCGAGGACCGAGGCGACGCTCCGCGAGCCATCGGTCCGAGGACTCAGCTCGGGCGGCCGGCGACGCGGGTCTTCTCTTCGCCGCCAGTCGCCTTCCAGGCGGCGTCGATCTGGTCGATCAGGTCGAGCAGCTGCTTGGCGTCCGCGAGCTCGGTCGAGGCCTTGACCTTGGAGACCTGCTTGGTCGCCTGCCAGAAGAGGTCGTGAAGATTCGGAACCTTCTCGAGGTGCTCGGGCTTGAAGTAGTCGTGCCACAGCACATCGAGGTGGTGCTTCACGAGCTCGGCGCGCTCTTCCTTGATCGCGATGGCTCGGGTCCGGTAGGTGGTATCGCCGTTGGCCGCGTACTTCTCGACGATCCTGTAGCAGGACTCGGCCTCGATCCGGGCCTGCTCGGGGTCGTAGACGCCGCATGGCAGGTCGCAATGGGCGCGGGCGACGGTGGGCGGCGCGAGGAGTCGGCGCAGGATGCTGGAGACAGACATGGGAGCTCCTTCCGGCTGAGCCTGGTCGGTGCGGACCGTGAAGGGCTGAGTGTCCCGACCCCCGTCGGGACTGTCAAACGACCCCTATGGAGCCGCGGGTAGCATTCGCCCGCCGTGGAAGCACCGACCAGCACAGACGACCGCTCCGACCTGCGGGTTCGCCTCGCGCTCCTGGTCGGGCTGCTCCTGGTCCTGCAGCCTGGCGGACCGACCAGCGTTGCCCTGCTGGCCATGGCGGTCCTGTTGGCGACGCTTGTGGCCTCGCTCGAGTGGCGCATCGAGCGCGTCGCCCTGGTCGTGCTTCTCGGCGTTGGACTCGCCCTCCGGATCGCGATCAAGGACCAGGTTGGGTCCGACGTGCTGGACGTCGTTGCGGCGGCGATCGACCGGACGCTCGGTGGCGAGAACCCGTATGGCGTCGGGTACGACGCGTCGAACCCCCCGGGAGCACCGTATCCCTACGGCCCGCTCGCGCTGTTGTGGTACCTGCCCTTCGCCGATCGGCCGCGCGTGGTCGAGCTGCTCGTCTCGGCGGCGATCCTCACCGCCCTCGCGATCCGGGGCCGATTCCTGGGTCTCGCCGTGTACGCCACCGCGCCGGTCCTGGTGTCCCTGACGAGCGATGGCTCGAACGACACCAGCGCGGGGCTGCTGATCCTGGCGGCGCTGCTCGCCGCGGGCCGGCGGCCGGTCCTCGGCGGCATCCTGCTGGCGGTCGCGGTCGCGTTCAAGCCGTACGCCCTGGCCTGGGCGCCGGGACTGCTGTGGTGGGGCGGGGGTGCTGCGGCAACGGGCTTCCTCGTCGCGTCCGTCGTCGCCTGGGCGCCGGTCCTGCTCGTCTGGGGGCCAGGCTCGTTCCTCAGGAGCGTCCAGATGGCCGATGCCGCCCACCTCGCGCCGTACTACTCGTTCGGGGCAATCTGGGAGGGGGTCCTGAAGCAGCCCGCGCCGGTGGAGCTGCTCGACCGCTTCAAGCTCGTGCTCGGCGCCCTGACGGCGGGGATCGGGCTGCGCTTCGCGACGTCGATCGACCGGGTCATCGTGGTCGGGATCATCGTCTTCCTCGTCACGCTCTACGCCGGCTACTGGGCGACCTTCGCGTACGTGGCGGCCATCGCGCCGATCGTGTGCTGGCGACTCGACGACTGGTTTGGCCTCGGGACCCGGCCGCTGGTGGAGATCGACCTCCTGGCCACCGGGCGAAGCCGCGCGCGACATGACTTCGTCCAGCCGCTGGCTGGGGTCGTGGAGGGGCTGGCGTCCGCCCCCGGGGGCGCGCGGGTATCATCCCCGCGATGACTGAACGAGGGACACAGATCGTCAACCCCGCGCGCGCCTGCCCGTTTGTCGCCTTCGTCGACGAGCGGGATGAGCGGGCCACCGTTCCGGACCATCGCCACCGCTGCTACGCCGAGGAGGTCCCCGCCCCGCGGGCGCTGGCCCACCAGGAGGCGTACTGCCTGTCGTCCTCGTTCCCGGTCTGCCCGACGTTCCAGGACTGGGCTCGGCGCGAAGCGGCACAGGCGCGCGACGTTCCGGGCGGTGCGATCCTCGAGGGCGGCGCGGCCGCAGGTGCGTCGGCCGCCGGCCTGTTCCCCGAAACGGTGGACCGCGACGACGATGACCCCGCCGGTCGCGAGCGACGCCGCGACTGGGCTGCGCCGCCTGCCTGGCGGAGCGAGGACGACGACGATGTCGCCGGCGAGGTGCCGCCGTTCATCCCGCCCGTCACGACCCTCGGTCGATCGTCCACGGCTACCCCGGCGCCCGCGATCGCGCCCGCTGCCATGCCGCCCGCCGGGGCGCCGCCATCCTCGATCCCGAGCGGTCTGTCAGGCAGCCTCGCCGATCGGATGGCCGGTGGGCGCGACGACGAGGTCGCCACGCCCGGCAGGCGGCGCGATTGGGAAGACGCCGATCGTGCCCGGGGTGACGCGACGCGCGCCCAGATCGACGAGATCGAGGAGTGGGGCGATGACACCGGCGCGATTGATCGCGCAGGGCTGGTGGGCGGCGCTGCAGGCGGGGCGGTTGCAGGCCGCCGCAACGCGACCGGCTGGCCGCGCGAGGACCGCGACCCGATCGTTGCCACCCGCAGCGTCACCGATCGCGAGGGCCCGGCTCCGGCGTGGGAGCGCCCCAAGCGATTCGAGGCCTATCCCGCGCTCCGCTCGCGTCGTGGCCTGCCGGTTGTCCCGCTCGTCATCGGGCTCGTCGTGATCGCCCTGGCGGCCGTCCTGCTGTTCCAGCTGCCCGCGTTCCTGGGCGTCGGCGCGCCGGCTGCGACCGCGACCCCGCGGCCGACCGAGGTCATCACCACGACGCCGGGGCCGACCACGTCAACGTCATCGGCCGAGCCCAGCTTGGCACCCGGGCCGACGCCGACCACCTACAACGTCCAACCCGGCG
>DASQFM010000187.1:0-8504 GCA_035633135.1 Candidatus Eiseniibacteriota bacterium | reverse complement strand
CCGAAATCCGCTCGACGCTGCCCGACCAGTCGAGCCCGAACCACCAGGCCTGGATCGAGGTGTTCGGGAAGCCGAAGGCGAAGACTGAGCGGATCCCGGAGTCCTGCAGGCCCTTCACGGCCGCGTCGGCGTGGTCGGCCGTGTTCATGATGTGCGACCAGTCGACGAGGGTCGTGATGCCCGCGTTGATGCACTCGATCGCGCCCCATTGGTTGGCCGCGTAGACGTCGTCGGGCCGGTAGTTCGGGGCAAACTTGTCGAGGATCGCGCCGAAGTAGGCGCCCAGGGTGTAGTCCGGGGCGGACGTCCGGATCGACGTCTCCCACGTATGACGGTGGGTGTCGATGAAGCCCGGGATGACGATGTCGCCGGTCGCGTCCATTACCTCGGCGCCGTCGGCCGAGATATCCGGGCGGACCTCCTTGATCGTGTCGCCGTCGACCAGGATGTCGGCCCGCGGCAGCTCGCCGATCGCCGGGTCCTGGCTGAGGACGATCGCGTTCTTGATGAGGATCCGGTTGGCCATTGGTCACTCCTCCATGTTCGTGACGTCGCTGACGGTCAGGCTGCCCGGGCCATCCGGGCGGAGCCGGTCGAGGCGCGCCTGGCGCGGGTGGCAGTTCGTCAGGTTGGCGCTCCTTCCCTCGGCGACCCGGCGAACGAGCGCCCGGATCGAAGTTCCCCGGCCACCGTGGCGAAGTCGTTCGAGCCGCGCCCGTTGGCCGAGGCCCGGCGGACAAGCGCCCGATTGACGGCTGCCTGAGGCATCGCAACGCCGAGCGTCTCGGCGACGCCCGCGATCAGCCCGAGGTCCTTGTCGGTGAGGTCGAGTGAGAACGCGACCGGCGTGCCCTCGGGATCGACGAACGCGGCGCGCTTGTAGCCGACGAAGGGAGCGCCCGCGGCGCTGGCTGCGATCACGTCGTACGCGGTTGCCCGGTCGATGCCCGACGCCTCGGCGAGGACGAGGGCCTCGGCCAGGGCGCCGTTCAGCCCGAAGATCACGGTGTTCACGGCGAGCTTCATCGCCGCCCCCGTGCCGACCGGCCCGAGGTGGATGATCGTGTTCGACACCGCCTCGAGGACGGGTCGCGCCCGCTCGAGATCCGCGGCCTCCCCGCCCACCATCAAGGTGAGTGTCCCTGCCTCGGCGAGGTGCACGCTGCCGCTCACCGGCGCATCGAGGAGCCCGGCCCCGACGGCCCGCGCGCGGCCCTCGAAGGCGGCAAGAGTGTCCGGTCGGACCGTGCTCATGTCGACGAGGACGCAGCCGTCGTGTGCTCCGGCGAGCAGCCCGTTGGGCCCGTCGAACGCGGCCGCGACGGCCGTGTCGTCGGCGAGCATCGTGATGGTGACGTCGGCGGACGCCGCCGCCTCGCGCGGCGAATCGGCGACGCGCGCACCGAGCTCCGCGGCGAGGGCGGTGGCGCGCTCGCGGGTCCGGTTGTGCACGACGAGGTGGAAGCCGGCGCGCGCGATCGCGCGCGCCATCGCGCTGCCCATCCGACCGGTGCCGACGATCGCGACGGTGGTCATGACGCTCAGCGCGCCTCCTCGAGCCGGGTGCGCACCGTCTCGACGATGCGGTCGACCGTCGGGAGGGCGGCGTCCTCAAGCATCGCCGCGGAGGGCAGCGGGATGTGCGGCGTCGTGATCCGAACGAGCGGCGCGTCGAGGCTGTAGAAACCCTCGTCGGCGACGATCGATACGATCTCCGCGCCCCAACCCAGGGCCCGCGGGTTCTCCTCGACGGTGAACAGGCGGCTGGTCTTCGCGACCGAATCCAGGATCGTCCGGGCATCGAGCGGGATGAGCGTCCGCAGGTCGATGACCTCGGCCGAGATCCCGTGGTCGGTCTGGAGTCGGGCGGCCGCCTCGAGGGCCCGCGGCACCATCGCCGCCAGCGCCACGATCGTGACGTCGCTGCCCTCGCGCAGGATCGCCGCCTGACCAAGCGGCACGACGTGCTCCCCATCGGGCACCTCGCCCTTCGTGGCGAACAGACCCTTGTGCTCGCAGAAGATGACCGGGTCCGGGTCGCGGATGGCCGACGCCATCAGCCCGACCACGTCGGCCGGCGTCGAGGGCGCCACGACCTTCAGGCCGGGGATCGCCATCGCCCAGTTCTCGACGCTCTGGCTGTGCTGGGCCCCGAACCGGAGGCCGGCCCCATTGGCCGTCCGGAGCACGAGAGGCAGCGACACCTGGCCATCGGTCATGTACCGGGTCTTGGCGATCTGGTTGACGACCATGTCCCAGGTCACCGCGAAGAAGTCGCTGAACATCAGCTCCGCGACCGGACGGAGGCCGGTCATGGCGGCGCCCATCGCCGCACCCACAATCGCCTGCTCGCTGATCGGCGTGTCGCGCACCCGCCGTGGCCCGAAGCGTTCGAACAGGCCCTCGGTCGTTTTGAAGACGCCGCCGGCCAAGCCGATGTCCTCGCCGATCAGCACGACCGTTTCGTCGCGTTCCATCTCCTGGGCGATGCCGACCGCGACCGCGGCACGGTAGGTCAGTTCCGCCACGCCGAGCCCCCATCCGCCCAGACCTGGGTCCCGATCACGTCGAGCGACGGCTCCGGGCCCTCGCGCGCCTCGGCCTCGGCCGCTGCGACCTTCGCGGTCGCCTCCGCGTCGACGGCATCGAGGATCGCCGCGTCGATGCCGGCCTCGAGGAGGCGCGCGCGGAACGTCGGGACCGGATCGCGCGCCAGCCACGACTTGACCTCTTCGTCGGGCCGGTACTTGCCGGGATCGGCCCGGGAGTGCCCGCCATGTCGGTAGGTGAGGGCCTCGACAAGTGACGGTCCATCGCCGGCCCGAGCCCGTGCGATGGCGGCGCTCGCCACCGCGAGGACCGCATCCGCGTCGTTGCCGTCGACGACGATCGCCTCGAGCCCGTACGCGGCCGCCCGATCGGCGGCCGGCCGCGCGACGGCGGTCACGGCGGCGATGGGCGTGTACTCCATGTACTGGTTGTTCTCGCACACGAACACGACCGGCGCCTTCCACACCGCGGCCATGTTCAGGGCCTCGTGGAACGCGCCGATGTTGGTGGTCCCATCGCCGAAGAAGCACACTGCGACCTGGCCCGAGCCGCGGTACTGGGCGGACCACGCGGCACCGAGCGCGATCGGGAGATGCGCCCCGACGATCGCATACGAGCCCATCATGTGGTGCTCCACGCTCGTGATGTGCATGGAACCGCCCTTGCCGCCCATCAGGCCCGTAGCCCGGCCGAACAGCTCGGCGTACAGGCCGGCCATGGGCACGCCGCGTGCCAGCGCGTGGTTGTGCCCTCGGTAGGTCGCGAACGAATAGTCGTCGGCGCGCATGGCCGCCGCGAAGCCCGCGGCGACGGCCTCCTGGCCAACGCCAAGGTGGGTCGTACCGCGAACGAGGCCCTCGAAGAACAGCTCCTGGGCGCGGACCTCGAAGCGCCGGCACTCGACCATGATCCGGTACATGCCCAGCCGCATCGCCTCATCGGCGGTCGGCGGAGCAGCCGATCGGGCGGCCGTGTCAGTCATCGTTCGATCAGTACGGGTTGGCCACGAACAGCTCGGCCGATGGAAAGCGGGTGATCACTTGCGGGCCGTCGGCGGTCACGACGACCTCCTCCTCGATCCGGGCCGCCGAGTAGCCGTCGTTCGCCGGGCAGTAGGTCTCGAGGGCGATGACCATGCCCTCCTTGATCTCGACCGGGTGGTCGAGGGAGTTGAGCCGGCTGATGATCGGGCGCTCGTGCAGGAACAGCCCGACGCTGTGCCCGAACTGGAGCCCGAAGCTCTCCATCTCGCTGGAAAAGCCGAACTCCTCGGCCTTCGGCCAGACGGCGGCGACCTGGTCGGTGCCGACACCGGGCCGCAGCAGCTCGATCGAGGCATCGAGCCACGCGCGGGCCTGCTTGTAGGCGTCGCGCTGGGCGTCACTCGCCATGCCGACCACAAACGTGCGGTAGTAGCAGGTCTTGTAGCCGACGAAGGTCTGGATGATGTCGAAGAAGGCCTGGTCGCCGGGCCGGATGATCCGGTCGCTGAACACGTGTGGGTGCGGCGAGCAGCGCTCACCGGAGACAGCGTTGATGTTGTCGACGTGCTCCGACCCGAGATCGAAGAGGAACTTCGTGACCTCGGCAACGAGGTCCGACTCCCTGATCCCCGGCTTGAGCCGCTCCGAGATCAGCTGGTAGGCGCCGTCGACCATCGCGCAGGCGGTGTTGAGCAGCGTGATCTCGTCGATCGACTTGACCTCGCGCGCGTTGAGCATCACCTGCTGCGCGTCCCGCACGACGATGCCCTCGGCTGCCAGCGCCTCGAGCATCGGCGGTTCGACGATGTCGACGCCGAGCGGCATGTCGGCGACGCCCTCGCGGCGCAGGATCACGGCCAGCTCCTTCGCCGCCCGGGTGAACAGCCCGGCGTCCGGCGCGACGGCACCGCGCAGTCCGACCATGCCGCCGTTGATGTTCTCGGGCGGCAGCCACGGGCAGCTCAACCGGTGGTGCTTCGCCGCGGATCCGAAGTCCCACAGGTGGGGCTCGCCGCCGCGAGTGAGCAGCGCGTAGCGCGTCATCTTGTCCCGTGCCCACTCGCCGATGTGCGTGCTGGTCACGTACCGGATGTTGTTGAAGTCGAAGAGCAGCATCGCGCCGATGTCGGACGCGCCGAGCGCAGCCTTGGCGCGGGACAGGCGGTAGGTCCGGAGGCGGTCCGGATTGACCCGTTCCTCCCAGTCGACGGTCTGTGCGCCAGGCGAGGCGTACGGGATCCTCATGGATGATTTCCCCAGTCTGGCTCAGAGGAGTTCCTGACCGGCAGCGTTTACCAATGCTACACACCCGGGCAGCGTCCGCAACCACCTCGCCTGCCCGCGAGTACGATAAATCCGGCACAACAGCAGGAGGGCGAATGGGCCGCGAGAGGCCAAACGGATCGTCGGAACCGGAATACGCCACGATGGGCGATCGGCTTCGTGAGGCACGCCGCGCCCGCGGCCTCAGTCTTCGTCGGCTGGCACTGATGGTCGGGGTATCGCCGAGCCTGATCTCGCAGGTCGAGACGGGCCGCGCCAAGCCGTCGGTGAACACCCTGTACGCGCTGGCGACCGAGCTCGGCATCTCCCTCGATGTGCTCCTCTTCATGGACACCCAGCCACCGTCCGGAGATGGCCCGGCGGAGGCTGGCGAACCTGTCGAGACGACGCTCCCGCACGATCCTGTTCAGCGAGCCGCCTCCAGGTCGAGCATCCGCCTGGGGTCTGGGGTGGTCTGGGAGCGCCTCACGACCGAATCCATCCGGAACGTCGACTTCCTGCACGTGACGTACGAGGTAGGCGGTGAGTCCAGTCCCGCCGACGCATTCCAGCGTCATTCCGGCCAGGAATGGGGCTACGTGCTCACCGGAACGCTGGCTGTTCGGATCGGGTTCGACGAATTTCTCCTGCACGAAGGCGACGCCATCAGCTTTGACTCCGCCACACCCCACCGCCTGTACAACGCAGGTGATCGGCCGGCCCGGGCCGTGTGGTTTGTTTTCGGCCGCGGAACGGCTGACGTCGCCCGCCGCTGAGGCGGTCCTGTCGCCATCGCGGGCCCCGGCGCCCGATCAGTCCCGATGAACATCCCTGCAGTGTGACTTGACATGCGTTCATCCCCTTTGCACACTCGGCGAAATCGCGGCGGGCATAGAGGAGGCACCCATGGACACTGGCCAGGTTTCGATTCGTACGTTGAATCGACCGCTCACGTTGCTTGCGCTGGTGGCGATCCTCGTTGCCGCCTGCGGTGGCGGAGCCGCAGCGACGCCGAGCGCGGCGACGCAGACGGCCGGCACGAGCACGACGGCACCCAGTGCCCCAGCCAAGACCCTCGAGCTTGCGTACATCTCATTCGCGGTTGCCAATAGCTACGACGCGCCGATGCTGGCCGCCGCGCAGGCGTCCGCCGCCGCCGGGAACGCGAAGCTCACGGTCTTCGACGGCAACCTCGATCCAGCAACCCAGACCAGGCAGCTGCAGGACGCCATTGCCTCCGGCAAGTACGACGGAATCGTCCTCCAGCCCGTCTACGGAGCCGGGCTCGTGGCCGACGCCAAGGCCGCAATTGCCGCGGGGATCCCGATTGGCAACATCGACCAGATCCTCGGCGCCGACAACACCACCGCCGAGTCCCAGATCGAGGGCCAGCTCGCAAACGTCGTGTTCGTCCCGACCGAACTCGGCCGGAAGATCGGGGAGCTGGTCGTCGCGGCCTGCGCCGACACGAACCCGTGCAACGTCGGCTACATCTACTCCGTCAAGGCCGCTGCACTCGACGCCTCTCTCAAGGAGGCGTTCGACAAGGCAACGTCGGTCAATCCGGCGATCAAGATCGTCGCCGAGGGCGAGTCCTTCTACACGACGCCACTCGGACTCAAGCATTCCCAGGACATGCTGCAGGCGCACCCGGACATCAACGTCATCACGGGCGCCGACCAGGCCATCACCGGCGCGGTCCAGGCGGTGAAGGACCTTGGCCTGCAGGCCCAGGTGAAGCTCGTCGGCTACGGCGGCGGCGCCATCGCCTTCCAGGGCATCGCCAGCGGCGAGCGCTTCGGGACGGTGATGCAAGCGCCGGGAACGGAAGGCCGGCTCGGCGTGCAGCTCTTTATCGAGGCGATCCGTTCGGGCGTCGCGGCACCCGGCGTCGACGTGCTCGCGAACCTGCCCGATGGCGGTGTCGTCACCCAGGCCAACGTGCAGACGTTCCTGGGGCTCGCCGAGTGGCCGGGCTGACGTCGGCGCGCATCCATCGATGACCCCCCGGGGCGTTCACCTCGACCTTCGGGGGGTCGGCAAGTCGTTCGGCGCGACCCGGGCGCTGCACGAGGTCTCGGTCGCCATCAAGGCCGGCTCTGTTCACGCCTTCGTGGGTGAGAACGGAGCCGGCAAATCCACGCTCGGCAAGATCATCGGCGGGGTATACCAATCGGACCACGGAGAGATCGTGGTCAACGGCGAGGTCGTCAGCTTCGGCTCGCCCCGAATGGCCCTCGAGCGCGGTATCGCGCTAGTCGCCCAGGAAGTGGCCGTGGTCCCACGGCGCACCGTGGCCGAGAACGTGTTCCTCGGGACAGAGCCGCGACGGTTCGGCTTCGTGCGCCGGGCGCGCCTCCTTGAGTGGTTCTCCCGACTCGTCGCTGAAGCCGGGTTCGACCTGCCCGCCGATGCCATCGTCGGCACGCTGCCTCTCGCCAAGCAGCAACAGGTCGAGATCCTTCGGGCGCTCGCCCGGGATGCTGAGCTCATCGTGTTCGACGAGCCGACGGCGGCCCTCTCAGCGGAGGAGGCAGAGCGCTTCCACGAGATCGTGCAGCGCATGACCGCAGGCGGGCGAACCGTGATCCTGGTTTCCCACCTTCTTGGCGAGGTCCTTGCCCTGGCCGACACAATCACGATCCTGCGCGATGGCGAGGTCGTCCGGACGGGGCCCGCGGCAGCAGAGACGGAAGAGAGCCTCGTGTCCGCCATGCTCGGGCGGTCGATCGGGCGGACCTATCCGGCCAAGGCGATCCCACCCGACGATGCTCCGGTTGCTCTCGTCGTGCGGGATCTCGTCGCGGCGGGCGTCGACGGGGTTTCCCTCGAGGTCCATGCAGGCGAGATCGTTGCCCTTGCGGGGCTCGTTGGCGCGGGTCGATCCGAGCTCGCCAGGGCGATCTACGGTGCAGTGCCGTCCACCGCGGGGGAGCTTTCGGCTCGGGCCGCGGCACTCGCTGGAGGGCCAGTGGGATCAGTCAGGGCGGGACTCGCGATGATCCCGGAATCAAGGAAGGACGAAGGCTTGATGCTCCGGCGTCCCGTTCGCGAGAACGTCAGCATCTCGAGCCTGCCGGCGCTGTCCCGGCTCGGTGTCGTCCGTCGCAGGACCGAGACGGCGCGCGTCGGCGAGGCCCTGGAACAGGCAGCCGTGGCGAGCAGTCTCGACGTGGTGCCCGCGACCCTGTCGGGCGGCAACCAGCAGAAGTTGCTGTTCGCGCGCGCGTTGCTCTCGAATCCGAAGGTGCTGATCGCGGACGAGCCGACCCGAGGCGTCGATGTCGGCGCCAAGCGAGACCTGTACGAGCTCCTTGTCGCGATGGCCGCCCGCGGCGTCGCCGTGCTGCTCATCTCGAACGAGGTCGAGGAAATCCTGGGCCTCGCACACCGGGCGATCGTGCTGCGGGCCGGACGTGTCGTTGCCGAGCTCGTGGGCGAGCAGCTCACCGAAGAGGCCATCCTGGCCGCCTCATTCGGCCGGGTCCCCGCAGCCGCCTGATGGCCGACAGCCTGCCGGCAGCCGTCGCGGCTGCCCGGACGACCGCCGCGCGGCGAATCCAGTCGGCCATCCGAGGCGGGGGAATCCTCATCCCATTCGTGGTGACCCTCGTCCTCCTGAGCCTCGTCAGTCCTTCCTTCCTTCGGTTCCAGAACCTCGCGAACATCCTCGACCAGCAGGCCGGGATCATCATCGTGGCCTGTGCC
>DASQFM010000186.1:0-10446 GCA_035633135.1 Candidatus Eiseniibacteriota bacterium | reverse complement strand
TGGCACGCATCCCGGATCCCGCGGGCGACGGCCACGAAACCTATGCCCGCCATTTCGGCCAGCAGTTCATCGACACCTTCGCCGGCCTCGGGATCCGGCCGGACCGCTACTTCTGGATGTCCGAGATCTACGCCAGCGAGGGGGTCGACCCCTTCATCCGTCTGGCACTCGACGGGGCCGCGCGGGTCCGGGAGCTGTACCGCGAGATCTCGAACGTTCGGCATCCTGACGACTGGCATCCGCTCTTGGTCGTCTGCGAGAACTGCGGCAGGATCGGGACCACGATCGTCACCGACTGGGACGGCGAGCGGGTCCGGTATGAATGCCGCGTCGACCACGTGACCTGGGCGCGCGGCTGCGGCCACAGCGGCTGGGTCTCGCCGTTCGGCGGCGCCGCCAAGCTGCCCTGGAACCTCGAGTGGGCGGCGCAGTGGAGCAGCCTCGGGGTGACGATCGAGCCCTGCGGCAAGGACCTCGCGACCGCGGGTGGCTCGCGTGATCGGGCCGACGCGATCGCGCGTGAGATCTTCGGGCGGGAACCGCCGATCCGGGTCGACTACGAGTTCCTCAACATCGGCGGCCGCAAGATGTCGACGTCCAAGGGCCGCGGCGCGGCCGCCCACGAGATCGTCGAGGTCGTCCCGCCCGAGCAGCTGCGACTGCTCTTCCTGCGGCCGAAGCCGAACCAGGCGATCGAGTTCGAGCCCGAGGGCACGGACGCGATCCCGCGCCTGTTCGACGAGTTCGACCGCCTTGCCGCCGCCACGGCCGGCCGCGAGGTGAAGGGCGAGTTGCCGCTTGGCCACGAGGCCGTGTTCCGCTACTCGCTCCTCGATCCCGAGGCCGACGTCGCGGCCGAGGCCGCCCGGTTCCGGCCGGCGTTCCTGCACCTCGCGATGCTCGCCCAGGTGCCGGGCGTGGACATCGCGGCCCGTGTCCGGGAAGAGAAAGGCGCCGACCTGGACGCGGCCGAGCTGCTGATCCTCGACGAGCGGTTGAGGGCAGCGAGGGCCTGGCTCGAGCTGTATGCCCCCGAGCGGGCGCGAATGCAGGTCCATCGCGACGCCCTGCCCGAAGCCGCGGCGTCGCTCGACGCAGAGCAGCGGGCCTTTCTCGTGACACTCGCCGGCGCAGTGGGCGGCGATGCCGAAACCGCTGCGCCACAGGGTGGCGACGCCTGGCAGGCCACGATCTTCTCGACCGCCGAGGCCCGGGGACTCTCCGCCGGCCGAGCCTTCGCGGCGATCTATCTCGCCTTCCTCGGCCGACCGAACGGCCCGCGGGCCGGCTGGCTGCTGGCCAGCCTCGATCGGGAATTCGTGGTCGCGCGGCTTCGAGAGGCAGCCGCGGGTCCCGTGGCTAACGAGTCGGCACCGCCGGGCGTCGCGGCTGCGAGCTCGACCGAGGCGGCGGGGGAGACCGCCGCGCCAGGGTCTCGCCGATGAGCGTCGGTCTTGCTCGCCTCCGTGAGGAGCCGGACACCATCCGCAAGGGCGCCATCGACAAGGGTGAGGACCCATCGCTCGTCGACGCCACGCTGGCGGCCGACGCCCGCCGCCGCCAGCTCCAGGGCGAAGGCGACGTCCTCCGCGCCGAGCGAAATGCGGTGTCGAAGCAGATCGGCCAGGCCATCACCTCGGGCGCAGCCGCCGACGGCGGCGAGGTGGCGGGCCTGCGGTCGCGGTCGACCGAAATCGGCGAAGCGCTGGCGCGTCTGGACGCGCAGCTCAGCGCGATCGAGGTCGAGGTCGAGGACCTCCTCCTCCGGATCCCGAACCCGGCCGATCCCGACATCCCAGTCGGCGGTGCGGAAGCGAACCAGACGGTCAGGACCTGGGGCGAGATCCTGCCGCGAGTCCAGCCGCTCGAGGGCGAAGGCGGCGCCGGCGCACAGCCCGGAGCCGCCACCTGGGAACGGGCGGCGCACTGGGACCTGGCGGAGCGCCTCGGCATCATCGATCTGGCGCGCGGCGCGAAGGTTGCCGGCTCGGGCTTTCCCGTCTACCGCGGCGCGGGCGCCGGTCTGTTGCGGGCGCTGATCTCCTGGTTCCTCGACGTGCACACCCGCGAGAACGGCTTCACCGAGATCTGGCCGCCGGTGGTCGTCAATGCGGCGTCAGCGCGCGGCACCGGCCAGATCCCCGACAAGGAAGACCAGATGTACGTCGTCACCCGTGACGACCTGTACCTGATCCCGACGGCGGAGGTTCCGGTCACCAATCTCCACCGCGACGAGATCCTTGATGCCGCCGCGTTGCCGATCCGCTACGCCGCCTACTCACCGTGCTTCCGACGCGAGGCCGGTGCCGCCGGCAAGGAGACCCGGGGCATCCTGCGCGTGCACCAGTTCGACAAGGTCGAGATGGTCCTCTTCGAGAAGCCGGACGCGTCCGCCGAGGCCCTCGAATGGATGACCGGCCGGGCGGAAGACCTGCTGCAGCGACTCGGGCTGGCGTATCGGGTTCTGCTGATGGCGACGCGCGACATGGGCTTCGTGCAGGCTCGGAAGTACGACCTCGAGGTCTGGGCTCCCGGCACGGAGCACTGGCTCGAGGTCTCCTCGTGCTCGAACTTCCGCGACTACCAGGCGCGCCGGATGGGGATCCGCTACCGCCCCGAGCCGGGCGCGAAGCCGGAGCTCGTCCACACCCTCAACGGCTCGGGCCTCGCCCTCCCCCGCGTGCTCGCCGCGCTGCTCGAGACCTACCAGCAGCCCGACGGCTCGGTCGACGTCCCCGAGGTGCTACGGCCATACCTGGGCCGGGATCGGATCGACGCGCTGGCGTCCTGACGTCGTCGGGTGTGGCCGTAGAATTCGGCCCGGAGAGGTGCCGGAGCGGTTGAACGGTCCTGTCTTGAAAACAGGTGTGCGCAAGCACCGTGGGTTCGAATCCCACCCTCTCCGCCACGTTCCGAACTGCGGTAGCAGCGGACTTCCCACGAGGAAACGGGGGAAGCGGGAACCTCCATCGGCTGTGCGGTGTAGTCATGTCATCACCGATCAAGCACGGAGGTGCCGTCCCATGACTCGGCCAATCGCCCGCCTCGTACCGGCAGTCGCGCTCGTCGGCCTCCTACTCGCAGCCGGCCTCGGACGCGCCCCCGGGGTGCTCGCCGGCGGTGGCTGCCACGGCCCCGATGGTTCCGCCCATACCGAGAGCAGCACGGAGCTCGTCGAGATGGGGCCCTGTTCCTTCACGTCCCCCGTGACGCACGTTGCCCGGGGCACCGAGGTTCGCTTTGTCAACAGCTCCGATGTCGTCCACGTGGTCACGGGCGAGCGCCAGCAGTGGGGAAGCACCAAAGAGATTCAGCCGGGAACGTGGTTCACCAGGCGGTTCGATGCGGACGGCGTCTACCCCTATAGCTGCCCACTCCACCCGGGCATGGTCGGAGCGATCGTCGTCGGTGATCTCGGCGCCGCCGCAGCTGCGCCCGTGGCCGCCGCTGCCGCGGGAAGCGAGGACCGTGAGGCTTTCCCCCTCGGGACGGCCGAGATCGCGGTGGCCTCCATGGGTGGGGCGCTCGCCATTGCCCTGGCCTGGCTCGTGCTGCGTCGCCGACGGCAGCTGTCCACGACCCCCGCCACGGAGTCATAGCTGCGTTCAATGCAACTGCGCTCTCCGCGCGGATGGTCCGCCACGAGACTTCCGACGTCACCTCGTCGGTCGCCTAGGCCCAGGAGCGCTCCCTCCTCGGCTCCGCCGCCGCCTTGCGCTTGAAACCACTGGCCGGCTTGCCCGGCGCGAATCACTCTTCACGCCGTGCGATCGGGCGGTCCTTTGTCAGCCAGTTCTGCCGCCGCGGGCTTCGGATCGTCGATCAGGGCGGCTACTACTGCGGCGCGGCCTTCGGGGTCTGATCGGAGGGCGACGAGCAGGAGCTTTGACCAGCCCTCGGCGAACTTGACCATCGCCCTGGCGGGCCATGCCCGGTGGATCGCTCGCGCCAGCTCCGCGGCAGCTGCCTCGTCGCGCTCGGCTCTTGTCATGTGGTTGGCTCCGCCGCCTCGGTGACCGCCAGCGACACCGAGATCGCTGAGCGTGCGAAGATCATGCTCGCATTGCGTGTAGAGGAGCGACATGACCGAGGCAGGATCCAGCCAGAGCTCCGTTGACGTCGGCGCGCTCCCGTGTCCGCATTGGGCGGAAACGACCGACGTCCCGCCGCCGCTCGACGTCTGCGAGTCGTGCATCGAGATCGGCAGCGAATGGATGCACCTCCGGCAGTGCCTGACCTGCGGGCGGACCGGCTGCTGCGACAACAGCCCCATGCGGCACGCGACCGCCCATGCCAAGGAAACCAGCCACCCCATCATCCGGTCGGCGGAGTCGGGGGAGCATTGGGCGTGGTGCTACCCCGACGAGGTCGCGTTCGTGCCGGGGCCGGACGGCTGGGAGCGCGTCGACGAGGAATAGCCCCGGCGCGTTGATCGTCCGCCCGAGCGGGCGGGCAAGAGTCAGCGCCTGGAGCCGGCCGTAGGGAACCGCCTCGGCCTCAGCCGGCGACCGAGCGCAGCAGCTCCAGGCTTCGCGCCGGGTCCGGGAACGAGCTCTGGGTTCCCGGGCGCGTGACGCTGTCGGACGCGCACCGGACCCCCAGCCGAACGGCGTCGAGCTCGGGTAGCCCCGCCGCGAGGCCGTAGCCGAAGGCGCCGACGAACGCATCGCCGGCGCCGGTTGTATCCAGGGCCGTGACCCGATCCGCAGCGACGAGCTCGACACGGCCGTCCACGGTGACCAGGGCCGCGCCGGCCGCCCCCAGGGTCACCACGACGCGACGGCCGGTCCGGGCGGCGAACGCGAGCATCGTCGCCTCGGTCGGGAGATCGCCCCCGGAAAGCGCCGCGAACTCGACCTCGTTCGGGATGAGCCAGTCGGTCGCGGCAAGCAGGGGAAGGTCGAGCTTCGCCGCCGGGGCGGGGTTCAGGATGGTCACGGCGCCCCGCGCTACCGCCGCTGTGAACGCCGCCGCCGTCGTGGGCTGGGGGATTTCCAGCTGGCCCAGCACGACGTCGACGCGGTCCAGCGTGTCGATCGCGGCCACGGCAGCGTCAGGCGTGAGGGTGCCGTTCGCACCCGCGATCACGATGATCCGGTTGGTGCCGTCGGGCTCCACCCAGATCGGCGCCACGCCGCTCGAGCCCGGGACCCGCGCAAGGTGCTCGGTGTCCACTCCCTGAACTTCGAAATTGGCCAGGGTGATCTCGCCGTAGGAGTCCTCGCCGACGCGGCCGACCATCGAGACCGCGGCCCCGAGCCGGGCTGCCATGACGGCCTGGTTCGCGCCCTTCCCGCCGAAGCCCATCGCGAACCGGTCGCCGATCACCGTCTCGCCGGGCCCGGGCACCCGCGCGGTGTAGGCGACCAGGTCGACGTTGCAGCTGCCCACGACGGCGATCGCCGGCTTGCCTCCGTGCATCGACGGATTCTCCCATCCGGGCCGCTGCCGTACCCTTCCGGGATGCAACTCGAAACCGCCGCCACCGAGCGCGGCCGCTGTCCCCACGTTCCCGCCCTGATCGCCACGCCGAGTGGGGCGGTCTGCGAGGAGTGCGGGAGCGACTTCAACCTCCGCCTGTGCGCCACGTGCGGCCATGTCGGCTGCTGCGAGTCGCAGGCTGGTCACGGTCGGGCGCACGCCCTTGGCACCGAGCACCCCGTGATCCTCCAGATGCCGGCGGGCAAGGGCTTCACCTGGTGCTACGCCGAGAATCGCTACGTCTGACGCCCCCCTCAGGCGACCTCGATCTCGTCCACCCATTTGACCCAGTCCACCCCGCGCCGGGAGGGGACCACCAGCCGGCAGGGCGATCCGTTGGCCGGCGGCAGGTCCTGACCGGCGACCCCGGTCGCGAGGACGCAGTGCTGGGCCTCGTCCAGCGGCAGGTTCGTCAGCCAGCCGGTCATCGATCGGACGACGACGCCGCGAGCCGCAGGATCGGCGCCGACCGACGCCAGCAGCAGCGGGAGCGGGATGCCCCGCCAGGTGGTCTCGAGGGCCCAGCCCGAGGTGCAGTCCAGCGTCGCCTCGACATCGAACTCGCCCAGCGCCCTGAGCTCGTCGAGCGTCAGGTCGGCGGGCCGCTGGACTCGACCGTGGATCCGGAGCCGCCACGCGGCCGCGTCGAAGGCAGGCAGCTCGTCGAGGAGGAAGGTCGTCGCCGGCGGGATGCCACCTGGTTGCAGCAGCCGTGACCCCGTGAAGCGGCGCACGCCGCCGCCGAGGCGATCGGCAAGGGCGGCCGCCTGGGTCAGCCCGACCGCCACCGCACCGAATGCTGCTCCGGTCAGGAGGGCGCGCCGCGAGAGGAGCCGTCGACCCGCCACGCCGACGGCGTCGGGCCCAGGTTTGAGGAGTCGCCACCGCCGTGGGATCAGGTGCAGCACGACGATCGGCAGCAGGATGATGCCGGCCCAGGCGTGCAGCGTCATGACCGTCCACGCGCCGATCGATGGGAGCCGCGCGCTCACGACCCAGGCGTACCCGCCCGCCAGCGCTGCCGATGCCACCAGGGCAACGCCAAGACCAAGGGCAAGATGGGCCCACCGGCCGCGGGCGACCGACCGAGGCACGCTCGAGCGCAACTTCAGGACGATCGCCGCAACGAGTGCGCCTGCGACGAGGGCGTGGGCCCCGAAGACCCAGGCCCCGCCGGGCGCCCCGGCGCGCAGCGTCAGGCCGCCCGTCGCCACCGCGGCGATGGACAGCAGCGCCAGCAACCGGTCGAGGGATGCCGCAGTCATGCCGTCGGTCAGCCGGATGGTGGCACACGGGCGCGCTTGACGCTCCCTGACACCGTGCTTGACGCTCCCGACGATGCGCGCCTAGACTCCCGGCCACATCACGAATAGCGGGCTGTGAACGGGATGAGTACTCGTCGTGGGCCGGCAGAGAGACCCGGCGGCTGGTGGAAGCCGGGACGGCAGCGTCGAGGAATGGACCCGGGAGTCTCCGGACCGAACGCGGGCAACCGTCAGTAGGCTCCGGCGCAGAGCGCCAGCGATACAGGGCAGCGCCGATCGGCGGCCAGCGGCCACCTGTCGGTCAGGAGAGTGCGGCATCGCCGAATGAGGGTGGCACCGCGGAAGGCACGACCTTTCGTCCCGGGAGACGAAGGTCGTTCTCGATTCTTCGGGCTCGTCGCGACGAGCTCCGAGCGGCGCCACCGGAGGGCAGCACATTGACGATGGACCCGCTGAGCCTGACCCAGGCGAAGCGCCTCGCGGCAAATGCCGACACGCTGCTGCTGCGCGCCACCCGCCCGGCGGATCTCGAGACCCCCATCGGCGCGTTCCTGCGGCTGGACGACGGGTCCACCCCGGCCTACCTGCTCGAATCGGTCGAGGGCGGCGAGCGACTCGGCCGCTACTCGTTCCTCGGCATCGGCCCGCGGCGGCTGCTGGAGGTCCGCGGCGGCAAGGCCCGGATCCAGGAGCGCCCGCTGAGCATGGACCGCTACGACCCCGGGCTGCCGGTCCGCACTGACGATGCGCCGGACCCGCTGGCCGCGCTCCGGGCGTTCGTGCCGCGCCGGCGGGTGGAGCCGCGCGAGGAGATGCCGCGGTTCACCGGCGGCGCCGTCGGCGCGCTGGCCTACGATGCCGTCTCGATCTTCGAACCGACCGTCCGGCAGCCCGACGTCGACCCGACCGGGGTCCCGACCGCGGCGTTCATCGAGACCGATCTCGTCCTGGTCTTCGATCACCTGACCCACACCCTGTCGGCGATCGCCTCGCTGCACACGGAGGCACCCGACCTCGAGGGCCGCTACCGGATCGCCGAGGAGGCGATCTTCGAGGCGCTGGATCGGACGGCCAGGCCGAGCGCGGACGAGCGCAATGGCGGACGCGCCGTGCCCGCGACGGAGCCTTCGCCGCCGGCGCTGGCGAGCGAGGCGAGCCTCGGCCGCGACGAGTACATCCATGCGGTCGACATCGCCAAGGACGCCATCGCTGCGGGCGAGGCGATCCAGGTCGTCCTGGCGCGCCGCCAGTCGTTCGACCTGCCGATCGATCCGCTGACCGGCCGGGCCCTCGACGGCATCGGCCTCTATCGCTCCCTCCGGCGCGTCAATCCGAGCCCCTACCTGTTCTTCGTCCGGGTGCCCGCCTTCGAGGTCGTCGGCGCCTCGCCGGAGCTGCTCCTGCAGGTCGAGGGCGATCGGCTGACAACCCACCCCATCGCCGGCACCCGGCCGCGCGGTGTCACGCCCGCCGAGGACCAGATCCTGTCCGAGGAGCTGCAGCGCGATCCCAAGGAGCGGGCCGAGCACGTGATGCTGGTCGACCTCGGCCGGAACGACCTGGGACGCGTCTCGCGGCCGGGGACGGTCACCGTCTCGAAATACATGGAGGTCGAGCGCTACAGCCACGTGCTGCACCTGGTGTCGCACGTCGAAGGCCGACTCCGGCCGGAGCTCGATGCCCTCGACGCGCTCCGCTCGGTCTTCCCGGCCGGCACGTTGTCGGGCGCCCCGAAGGTCCGGGCGATGCAGCTCATCGCCGCGGCCGAGGGCGAGCGACGCGGGCTGTACGGCGGCGCAGCCGGGTATCTCGGGTACGACGGCAACCTCGACACGGCGATCACGATCCGCAGCGCCGTCCTGCGCGAGGGTCGGGCCCACGTCCATACCGGCGCCGGTATCGTGGCCGGCAGCATTCCGGAGCGGGAGTTCGAGGAGACCGAGCACAAGGCCGCCGCCATGCGGCGGGCGATCGAGCTGGCGGTCGAGCCGCCGGCGAGCTCGCGGCGGGCCGAGGCAAGGGAGCCGAGCGCCGAGGTGCGGGCGTGATCCTCGTCATCGACAACTACGACAGCTTCACCTTCAACCTGGTGCAGGCGCTGGAGGCCGCGGGTGCGAGCGTCCGGGTGTTCCGGAACGACGCGATCGATCGGGCCGGGATCGACGCCCTTGCCGGCGATGCGGAGAACGCCCTGCGCGGCATCGTCATCTCGCCCGGACCCGGCGATCCCGACGACGCCGGCGTGTCCGTCGACGCGATCCGGGTTGCCGCCGAGCGGCGGATACCGCTGCTCGGGGTGTGCCTCGGGATGCAGTCGATGGCGGTCGCTTACGGTGCGTCGATCGTGCGGGCGCCGACGCTCGTCCATGGCGAAGCGGCCGAGGTGACGCACGACGGAACGGGCCTGCTGGCGGGCATGCCGCCGGCCTTCATGGCCGCCCGCTATCACTCGCTGTGTGTCGACGCCGCGACCCTGCCGCCCGAGCTCCGGATCACCGCGATCAGCGAGGTCGATCGGGTGGTGATGGGCCTGCGCCACATCGACCTGCCGCTCGAGGGCGTCCAGTTCCATCCCGAGAGCGTGCTCACGCCCGAGGGGCCCCACCTCCTGGCGAACTTCCTGCGCCAGGCGGGCGAGGGCGATCCGGACCGCCTCGATGCCGTCAGCGGGACCTTCGCCTCGTCAGGGCTCGCGGAGGTCGATGAGCGGGTCGAGGCCGGCGGGCGTGGCGAGGACCGCGCGCAGCCCGGGCTGCCCGAGCCGGATGGCGCCGCCTCGGCAGCGGTCGGGCGCGAGCCGTGAGCGACGAGGTCCGGGCCGCGCTGGCCGCCGTTGTCGAAGGCCGATCGCTCGACTTCGACGAATCGCGCCGGGCGATGGGGGCCGTGATGGACGGCGAGGCGACCACGGCCCAGCTCGCGGCGCTCCTCGTGGCGCTGCGGATGCGGGGCGAGACGGTCGAGGAGCTGGCCGGATTTGCCACGGCCATGCGCGAGCGGGTGCTGCGGGTCGAGGCGCCGGTCGGGACGATCGACGTCGTCGGGACGGGCGGCGACGGTTCGGGGACCTTCAACATCTCGACAACCGCGGCGCTTGTCGTGGCGTCGGCGGGCGTACCCGTCGCCAAGCACGGCAACCGGGCCATCACCTCGCGATCCGGCTCGGCCGACGTCCTCGATGCACTGGGCGTCCGAATCGACCACGATGCCGATTCGGCAGCCCGCGACCTCCGCGAGCATGGCTTCGCGTTCCTCTTCGCGCCCGCCTTCCACCCGGCGATGCGCCACGCCGGGCCGACCCGCCGGGAGATCGGGGTGCGGACGGCGTTCAACCTCCTCGGCCCGCTGACGAATCCGGCCGGCGCGACGCGCGCCGTGGTCGGTGTCGGCGATGCCGCCGCGGCGCCCCGGATCGCCGAGGTGGCTCGTGCGCTCGGCACAGAGCGGACCTTCGTCGTCCACGGAGCCGGCATTGACGAGCTGCCCCTCGACGGCAGCGGCGTGCTCTACGACGTTGGTCCCGACGGGGTCTCTGTCGCGGCGATCGAGCCCGCCGCGTTGGGCCTCGGCGCAGCGGCCACTGGCGCCCTGGGTGGAGGTTCGGCACGCGAGAACGCGGCGATCATCGAGCGGGTCTTTGGCGGCGAGGCCGGCCCGGCGCTCGATGTCGTGCTGCTCAACGCCGGCGCCGGGCTCCTGG
>DASQFM010000185.1:0-12135 GCA_035633135.1 Candidatus Eiseniibacteriota bacterium | reverse complement strand
CCGGCGACCTCGCCCAGGGCCTCGCGCGGGATCCCGTTCCCCAGGGCAATGACCACGTCGAACGGCTGGTTCGCGAGAGCGTCCGCGATCAGCCTGAAGAGCGGGATGTTGTCGTTCATGACGGTCCCCAAGGTCACATAGACCAGGGGTCGTCCGCCAAGGTCGTCGAACCACGCGGGCAGGTCGCCGCCACCGTCGTAGGCTTCAGGTCGAACGTTGATCTGATTCGGCGGCGCCACATAGTCGGGCATCTCCAGGCTGGGCGGGGTCCGATCGATCCTGAGCACATCGAAGTCAACGTCGGTCACGCGCTCTCCGTCGAGGCCATGCTCGGCGGCCGCCCGGGCGACGCCGGGTCGGATCATGGACTCATAGAACTTGGCAGCAGCGGGAGACGCGGACGCCACCGGCAGTTCGAGGATGGCGCCTGCTACCAGACCTCCCAGTTCGCCGCTGCCGCGCACGATCGCATCGGCCTCGGTCGCCTTCGCAGCTCGGATGATCCCTTCGACCATCCCCATCCGGATCAGGTCGACGAAGAACTCGCCGGCCATGATCTTCTGCATGACCGGGTCGCTGAGCCGCTCCAACCAGGCCGGACACGAGGGCCGGATCGACGCCTTCCGCCCGCCTCGAGCAGCAGCTGCTGCACGACCATCTCGGCCATCGCGTACTCGCCCTCGCCGAATTGGTGGTACCGGATGCGGCCCCTCGGCGTCCGCGATGAACCCCTGACCACGCATCAGGCGGACAGACCGTGCCACGTGACCTGCGCACGACCTTAGGTGAGCCGTTTCCCGGGGCCCCCGTCGGTTAGTCTGCGACCGAGCGTGCCTTTCGAGCCGTTCGCGACGGTCTGACGCGCGGGATCACGCGCAACGTGGTCGCGCCTGGCACTGGCAACATCTTCGTGAGGGCATGGGTGGAAGGGCACAAGGATGTGGCGGATGTGGGGCACGACCGACTGAGCGCCGGGCGGCTGACTTGCCGACCGCACAGTCCCGGACCGGGCGGACTCAGGCCCTGCGTATGAAAGTCCCGGGACTCGTTAGCGACGGGACTCGGCGGCCGTCTTCAAGTGATCGAGCCACGCAACTAGCGACGCATCGAGGAGTTTCTGCATGCCCGCGCGGTCAGCCTCTACTGGGTCGCCTGCGAACGACTCATTCGTGACGACGTGCGTCCCGGATGGCATCGCAGAGAAGAGCCACTCGTGCACGCCGGTGATCCCGCTCGACGATCCGCCCCACAGAACTCGGGCGCGGTCCGCAACGTCGTAGATGGTGGACGTAACGGGAAACCCGTAGCTCGACCAATCGAACGAGTTACCGACCCCGAAGTCCCCATCAAGATGGGCACTGGTGATGTCCGTGTTCCATGCGGTCCAACCATTGACGTCGCTGTGCAGGTTCCAGACGACATCGACTGGGGCATCGATGTCGATCTCGTGATGGGCAAGCACAGGGGCCGCTTGATCGATTGCGGTCGGGACGCTTAACACCGTTCTCCTATCTGTTCGCCACGTCGAGCCCGGTGGGCCGTCTGTGATGGCCATTGTCCGGCGCGCGTCCACAGACCGGGAGTTCCGACGAGATACCGATGACCTCGGTTCCGATGTTCAGAGCCACATCAGTGTCCATTGTCTTTTACAACCTGTGTTGAGGCATCGGATCAACGGCGGTAGAATCGGCTCGCCCAGATAGGGCAACAGACTCTTTCCGTTATCGGAATGGGCATCTGACTCATTTCGGCATGGGCACCTGACTCACCCCGATTCGGCGGTCGACGAGGCGCGCCGCACGCTCAAAATCCGGCTCGCGAGGCCTGATTCGGGCAACAGACTCTGGATCAGGGGATTGAAGGTTCGAATCCTTCCTGGCCAGCCAGACTCCCAATCTGTCCCGCGTTGCGGCCGCAGAGCTGCTTCCCCGCTGACCGAGGGCCTACCGTCGGAGGCGAGCCAGGGCGCGGATGACGATGACGGCGGCGATCGCAACGGCAAGGATGCCCGCCGCGCCGAATGATCGAGCGATCGGCCGGAAGGAGGCTCCGGCGGACGTGATCTCGATGTAGCCAATCGGGTCGGCCGCCAGGCCTCCGCCGCCGCCCGAGCCTGCACCGTCCACGGCTGACCCACCGCCGCCGCCCACGCCCCATCGCACCCGAGCGACGGGAATCACGGTCACGCCATCGCGCTCGACGGGATCGCCGAACACCGCTTCAGCGCGGGCGTGGCCGCCAACCTGCGAGACGAGCCGTTCGAGGATGCGCGACCCGAGATCGTTCTCGGCCGCCTGGCGAGCCAACTCTTCTGCCGTTGTCATGGCCGCAGGCTACGCGAGTCCAACGACTCCCGCCGAATCGCGAGCGGATCTGATCCGGTATCGCCGGCCGAAGGTATGCTCCGGATGGAGAGCGCGGTCCACCGGGAACGATCTGCGCTCCGAGGGAAGCGGTGGAGGTGTCGGAACGATGGCTGAGAAGAGCCTGTATGAGCGGCTCGGTGGCGTGTTCGCCATCGCAGCGGTGATGGACCACTTCAGCGATGCGATCGTCAAGAATCCGGTCGTCGGCCAGAAATCGGCCAACCCCGAGCTCCGCGAATGGCACACGGAGAAGCTCGATCGATTGGCGGGCCTCAAGTTCATGCGAACGCTGTGGGTCTGCGAGGTCGCAGGTGGACCGTTCAAGTTCGCGGCCACGAAGCCTGGGCTCACGCACCTGGGGTTGGAAGAGGCACATCGCGAGTTCCAGATCGCGCCGGAGGAATTCGATGAAGTCGCGGCCGAGCTTGGCCGCAGCCTCGACTTCTTCAGCGTGCCCCAGCGGGAAAAGGACGAGGTCCTGGCTGCTTTCGCAGCGCACAAGGGCGAGGTGACGCAGGGATCGACAGCACCCGCCACCGCTTGACCCGTCGACTGATCAGCTGATCAGCTCGGCCATCTCCTTCGCCGAGACCTCCTCGGGGAGCTTGCCGATGATGATCATCGCCAGGACCTCGTCCTTCGTCACCTTGGTCTTGTCGACCGTGCCGACGAGCTTGCCCTGGAGCATGACGCTGATCCGGTCGGCGAGGTCGAAGACGTCGTGGATGTCGTGGCTGATCAGGAAGATGCCGATGCCCTCCGCTTTCAGCTGCGCGACCAGCTCGCGGACCTGGGCCGTCTCTGCCGGCCCGAGCGCGGCCGTCGGCTCGTCCATGATCAGGATCCGGGCGTTGAAGTGGACCGCCCGGGCGATCGCGACGGACTGCCGCTGGCCGCCCGACAGCGAGCTGACCGGCACCTTGAAGTTGCGGAACTTCGGGTTCAGCCGGCCCATGACCTTCCGGGTCGCCGACTCCATCGCCGCGTCGTCGAGCGAGCCGACCCGCGTGGTGATCTCGCGGCCCAGGAAAAGGTTCGCGGCCGCGTCGACGTTGTCGGCCAGGGCGAGCGTCTGGTAGATGGTCTCGATCGCGTAGTTCTTGGCGTCGCGCGGGTTGGAGATGGAGGCCTTCTGGCCGTCGATGTAGATCTCGCCCTCGTTGGCCGGGTGCGCGCCGGACAGGGTCCGGATGAGGGTCGACTTCCCGGCGCCGTTGCCGCCGACGAGCCCGACGACTTCGCCGGGGTACAGATCGACGCTGACGTCGTCGACGGCATGGACGCCCCCGAAGGACACCCGCATGTGGCGCAGCTCGACGAGGGGCACCCGCGGCGGAGGCGCGGCGTTCGGCGTGGCGCCGGTCGTACTGACAGCCATGAACGCCTCCTCAGCCCCTGGTTGCGCGACGGCGAAGGATCGTGTCGATCCCGACCGCACTGACGAGCACGACGCCAACGACGATGTCCTGGAGCGCCGTGTCGACCCCGATCAGGACCATCCCCGACTGGAGCGACTGCATGATGACCGCGCCGAGCACGCCGCCGGCGATCGTGCCGATGCCGCCGGCGAAGGACGTGCCACCGATGACCGCCGCGGCGATGACCTGCAGCTCGACCCCGCTCCCCAATCCGTTCGTCGCGGCGTTCAGGCGCGCCGAGGTCACCGCTGCCGCGATGGCGGCCAGGATGCCCATGGCGACGAAGGTCTTCATGATCGTCAGGCGGGTGTTGATGCCGGCCAGCTCCGCGGCTTCCGGGTTGCCGCCGATGGAGTACACGTACCGCCCGAATCGACGCCGTCCGGCCAGGAACGTCATGAACACGGCGATGGCGATGGCGAGGAGAACCGGGATCGCGATCCCGGTTGGGATCAGCAGACCGCCCGAAGGCACTGGAATCCCGTGCTCGGCCGCGTACGCGGCCGCCAATGCCGGCGGCCAGGGATAGCTATTGGCGACCCATACAGCCCCGGCGACGACGAGCGTGCCGATAGCCCCGAGCGTCACGTCTGCCCACACGGCCCGCAGTGGGAAGCCGTAGCGCTGGCGGCGCCGTCGGCTGGCGACGATGCCGTACGCGATGGCCATGATTCCGAGCCCCGCCACGAGCCAGCTCAGCACGTCGCCGAGTGATCCCCTGGGCCCTCCGCCGAGCAGCTGGAACGTGGTGTCGAGGGGGGAGATCGTCCTGCCCCTCGCGAGCACGAACGCGGCACCGCGCCAGATCAGCAGGCCACCAAGGGTGACTATGAATGACGGGATCCCGATGTAGGCGATCAGCACGCCGTGGACGCCACCGATCAGTGCCCCCAGGGCGATCCCGATGATGACCACGATGACCCACGTGGCCGGGTGGTTCAGGCCCAGCCCGACGACATTGGGGAGCCACTCCGTCTGGAGCAGCCCCATGACAAGGGCCACGAAGACCAGGATCGACCCGATCGACAGGTCGATGTTGCGCGACACGATGATCAGGACCATGCCGCAGGTCATGATCGCGATCGCCGCGGACTGGACGGACAGGTTCCAGAGGTTGCGCGGGGACAGGAACAGCCCGTTCGACAGCACGTTGAACAGGACCCACAGGATGATCAGGGCCGCGATCATGCCGATGAGCCGGCCGTCGATCTCCAGGCCCGCGAACACGGATCGAGCGGATCGCTTCGTTGGCCCGCCGCTGGCGGCCGTCCCCTCGATCGGCTTGGCCTCGGTCATCGCGACGCCTCGCTAGAAGGCAGATGAAAAACGAACGCCCTGCGTCGCGGCGGAACCGCGAACGCAGGGCGCTTCAGCTATCAGATCAGGATGGGGTTATGGGCAACCCGTGACGGAACCCGCCGCCACGTCCTTGCAGAGCTCCGCCTCGGTGATCCACTTCGCGTCGAGGACGACCTGCAGGTTGGCCTGCGTGATCGGGATCGGAGCGAGCAGGAGCGCCGAAGTGTCGAGCCCGCCCGTGGTCTTGGACGCCGTGGCGCCCGCGACCTTCGAGATGTCGGGGTCCTTGCAGAGCTGGAGGGCGGCCACGCCGGCTTCGGTGCCGAGCTCGGTTGCGTCCTTCCAGACGCTGACGACCTGCGTGCCGAGAGCGACGCGGTTGAGGGCGAACTTGTCGCCGTCCTGGGCGCCGATCTTGACCGTCTTGTCCAGGCCCTGGGCCTTCAGCGCCGCGACGGCGCCCGTGGCCATGTTGTCGTTCTGCGAGAGAACGGCCTGGATGTCGTTGTTATTGGCCGTGAGGATCTGCTCCATCGAGGTCTGAGCGACCTCGGCCTTCCAGCCGTCGGTGTCCACCTCGGCACCGGCGGGGATCGTGATATCGCCGGAGGCGATGAGGGGGGCGATGATCTCTTCCATGCCCGCGCGCAGGAAGAGCGGGTTGGTCTGGGTCTTGTCGCCCTTGATGATCGCGTAGTTACCGGTCGGCGCGGCCTTGACGACATCGCGCGCGATCATGCGTCCGACTTCGACGTTGTCGTGGGTCAGGAAGAGGGCGTTCGCGTTCTCGAGCTCGCGGTCATACGCGATGACCGGGATCCCGGCGTCCACCGCGGCCTTGACCGACGGCAGGATCGCCTCGGGGTCATAGGCGTTGATGACGATCACGTTGACGCCCGCTGCGATCAGTGCCGCGACGTTCGAGGCCTGCGTCTCGGCGTTGTTCTTGGCGTCGTTGCCGATGTACTCGCCACCGCCGGCCGCGAGGGCCGCCTTGATGCCGGGCTCATCCCGGAGTCCGTAGCGCTCTTCCTGGAAGGTTGACCAGGCCACACCGACCTTGCAGGCCGTGGCTGCCGCGGTCGCCGCGGTGGTCGCCGCCGGAGCGGTGGTCGCGGCCGGTGCGGTCGTCGCACCGCCGCCGCCGCAAGCGGCAAATACGAGAGCCGCGATCGCCATGATCGAGGCGGTCCTTCGGATGGACATCGATTCGCTCCTCCAAATTCGCTTCCGTTGTCAGTGGATTCTTGCCGTCTTACTCGCGGCGCACTGTATCGCGTACGGCCCACGAAAGTGAGCCGGGAATTTGCGGACTGCTCGCCCTCGACTCTGGAGTCCTCCTTTCCGTGCGGGCGCGACGCTCAGCGGGTGGGTGTGATCAAGTTCATGCCGCCGACGGCCTGGCCGGTCGGAGACCTGCCGCAGCTTCAGGGGCGCCGACCACCCAGGGTTCGGATGCGTCGAGGATAGTTTCGTACAACGCGTTCTGGCGCGCCCGTGCGGCCCGGTACCGCGCCGATCGATCCGGGTCGGAGCGGATCGTCCGCGTCGGTGGGCCTGGGATCGCCATGAGGTCATCCAGCAGTCCTGCGCCGCGGAGGGCCAGCAGCGCGGCGCCGCGCCGGGACGCTTCGAGGGCCGGCGCGATGCCGATGTCCCGTCCCAGCGAGTCGGCCAGGACCTGCGCCAGAAGCGGCGAATGCGTGAGCGCCCCGCCCGACGCAACGATCGCCGGAATGCCGCGCAGGACGTCCGACAGCCGATCGTCGATGGCGGCGAAGCCGTAGGCGATCGACTCGACGATTGCCCGGTAGATCGCTGCAGCGTCCGTACCCGCGCTGAGCCCGGTCAGCGAGCCGCGCGCGCCGTCGTGGTAGCCGAGGCCCCGCTCACCGAACGTGTAGGGCAGCACCGTGAGCCCGTGGGTATCCGCCGGCATGCCGGCCGCAGCCCGCTCGAGGGAGGCGAGCGAACGCCCGAGGAGCCGGCTCACCCAGGCCAGCATCCCGCCACCTTCGCTCAGCTGACCCCCAACCACCGCTCCGGCGCCGAGCCGATAGGCGAACAGGCCACCGAGGATCGAGGGAGCAGGATCGGCGACGATGGCGCGGAGGGCGCCCGAGGTACCGACCATCAGGGCCGCCTTGCCGGGACCCGCGGCCGCCAGGCCCACGTTGCCGCAGCCGCCGTCGCCCCAGGGAGCGAACCACGCAGCCTGGGCCAACCGGGGCCAGCGATCCGCTGCGTTGCTGGACATCCGACCGATCGGCTCGTCGTCGGCCACCAGCGTCGGGAGGTCGCGCGGGGCGATCCCCAGGTGCTCGAGGACCAGCTCAGACCACGTTCCGCGAGCCCGGTCCAGCAGCCCCGTCCCCGACGCCATCGAACGACTCACCGCGGCTCGTCCGGTCAGGCTCTCCGCGAGCAGCTCCGGGAAGCCGGCCCAGCGCCTGATCGCGGGCTGCTCCTGTCGCAGCCGAATAACCCGCGCCGGCCAGTAGCTCGCGTGGATGGGGACCCCGGTACACGCATGGACGGCTTTGGGATCGATCTGCTTCCGGAGCGCAGCGGCGGCAGCCGCGCTCGTCGTGTCGGCCCACGAGAGCACGGGCGTGATCGGCCGGCCGCCGTCGTCAAGGCCCACGATGCTGTGGAAAAAGCAGGAGATACCACCCGCCACGACCTCGCTGGCGAGTGACCCGGCGGTCGCCGTGATCTCGTCGAGGGTCCGGCCGACCAGATCCAGGAGCGTCAGATGGGACAGCCGCACGGAGCCATCGGAAGCCACGTTCCAGGCGTACGGAACCTGCACTGCGCAACCCCTGAGGGCCCGCCCGCGGCCGTCGTACAGGGCAGCCCGGACGGACGAGGAGCCGACGTCGAGAGCGAGGACCAGGGGCCGATCCGCGCGCTCCGGGCTGATCGCCCCGGGTTCGACCATCACGACCTGACGCCGCTCATCATTCCTGGCTCCGGGCTGTCGTCATACTGGTCAGACCGGTCAGACCGGCGATCTCGGATGGTGTCACGTCACGTAACGTGGCGTCAATCTCTCGCTACAGGGGAACCGTGAACGACCAGGCAGGACGATCTCGCGGCTCGGACCCGTCGAGTGGCCGCGGCGGTCAAATCGCGGAGACACCGCGAAACTCCGGGGATGCGATCTCGAGCGCCCTGGCCGAGCGAGTGCTCTCGGGCGAGCTCGCGGCCGGCGATCAGCTCCCCTCCGAGCGCCGCCTGGCCCTGGAATTCGGGGCGAGCCGGCCCATGGTCCGTGAGGCCCTCCGCTCGCTGATCGAGCGCGGCCTGATCAAGGTCGAGCCGGGCCGCGGGGCCTTCGTCCTGAGCGAGACGGCGACCCGTCGCTTCCAGCGGCTGGACCTGGAGTACCGCCGCCGGGGCACCACCGCCCGTCAGCTGTCCGAAGCGCGACTGATGCTCGAGACCGAAGCTGTGGCGCTCGCGACCGAGCACGCCGACGCCGACGACCTGGCCGCCCTCGGGGGCGCGCTCGAACGCCTGGAGGCCAGTCCGACGCCGCTCGACCGGGTCCGCAATGACCTTGCCTTCCACGCGGCCCTCGTCGCAGCCTCGCACAACCCGGTCATCCAGACGATGTTCGCATCGATCCAGGGCCTGACCGTGGAGCTGATGGTCCGAAGTGCCGGTGACGCGGAGATCGTCCGCCAGAGCGCGCCATATCACCGGATCGCGTACGAGGCGATCCGGGATCGGAACGCCGTCGCTGCCCGCGCGGCGATGCAGGCCCATCTGAGCATCGCAGCGTCGACCTATGGCGATGACTACGATCGAAGTCTTGATACGACGGCCTCGCGAGCGCTGCGGCTGATCGGCTCAGGGGCAGGCCTCGAGGAGTTCCTCCGCGCCGTGCTGCGAGACGAGTCTGGCTCCTGAGGCGCCTCAGGAGCCGGGCGATTCGCTCGGCGATTCGATCGCGCTGGGGCCGTGTGGCTGGCCGGCCTGGGAATTCGTCGAGCCCTTGGCCTTGCCGGCCGCGGCGGCTGCGGCCCCCTTGAGGCGGCCGGTCTCCTTGTTCTTGGGACCCTTGGCGCCGGTGCCCTCGCTGTCGCCCTCCTCCGCTGACGAATCGTTCGCGCCGGCCGCAGCGCCCTGACCCTTGCCCTTGCCGTTGCCGCCCGCATTTGAGCTGTGCTGCTTGAGCCTCGCGGCCGCGGAAACGGCCTTGCCGTGGAGGCTGGCCGCCGCTGAGACGGCCTTCCCGTGAGCCCAGCCGCTGACAAAGTCCACTGACCGCGCGATCGCCGAGATGCGGACGCCCTGATCGTTCGGCACCGGATCGACCGCGAGCACGAGGGTCGCCGACAGGACGAGGGCCGTGATCGCAACGATGACGGTCGAGACGATGCGCTTCATGTAATCCTCTTCAGGGTCCGCAGCGGCCGGGGTCTACGTCCTGGAACGAAGGATGCAGGATTTCGTTGTGGCTTGTACAGCAATTCGTGACGATTCGAGCCGAGGAGATCACGTGTCGCAACACCAACGGGTCGGCTGGTTCCGTGCCGAGGCTCGCCCCACCAAGCGTGCAGGGCGGCTCCGGGGCACGGCAGCGCTGCTCGCAGGCGCGGTCGCCGTCCTCGCGGCCTGCAGCTCCAGCCCGCTCGCGACCGGAGTCGTGGGCGCGACGTCAGCGCCAGTCGACGGCACCGCGGGCGCGTCCGTTCCCCCTGCCTCGATCGACGCCGCCACCGGGTTCGCCTTCACCGCGGACGACATCGTTGCCTACTACCAGGGCCAGGGCTACGCCTGTATCGCCACGGAGCCGAGCACGACCGCGGCCGGCTTCTTCTTCCGGAGCTGCGAGAAGCTGGACGACGCCGGTCGCACGCTGGTGATCGGCCTCGTCACCGACCCGGACGGCCGCCTCGCCGAAGGATTTGCCACGGTGTCGGGAACCCAGTCGGAGACCGTCCTGGAGCCGGAGGTGGCACTGCCGCCGCTCGCCGGCTTCCTCGGCGCGACGCTCGGCGAAGCTGAGGGCGGTCGCGCCGCGGACTGGCTGATCGATCACCTGGGCGGGGTGTATGAGCAGACGACCCTCGGCCGGATCACCCTCGCGACGTACAACGGCGACAACGACGACCCCGCGGTCCTGGCGGTCGAGCTGGCCAACCAGGCGTACCTCGACGCCCCCACGCCGAGCGGCTGACCGTCTGGCGATCCGCCGGGGCGCCCCGCGGTACCCTCGGGCCATGAGCGTCCTGCGCTGGGGCATCCTCTCGACGGCCGACATCGCCCGCCACAAGGTCATCCCGGGGATGCAGAAGGCGAAGCGCTGCGCCGTCGTCGCGATCGCCTCGCGTGATGCCGGCACGGCCCGTCGCGTGGCCGACGAGCTCGGGATTCCGTCGGCCCACGGCTCGTACGAGGGCCTCCTCGCCGATCCTGAGGTCGATGCGGTGTACATCCCGCTGCCGAATCATCTGCACGCCGAGTGGACCATCGCCGCGGCGCGCGCAGGGAAACACGTCCTGTGCGAGAAGCCGCTCGCGCTCAGCGTCGCCGACGCCGAACGGATGGTGGCGGCCTGCGACGCCGCGGGAGTGCGATTGATGGAGGCGTTCATGTACCGCCTCCACCCGTCCTGGGTCGCCGTCCGCGAGCTGGTCGGGTCGGGCCGAATCGGCGAGCTGCGGGCGGTCCAGAGCTGGTTCTCCTTCTTCAACGACGACCCGGGCAACATCCGCAACATCCGCGAGGCCGGCGGTGGGGCGCTCCTCGACCTCGGCTGCTACGTGGTCAACCTGTCGCGGATGCTGTTCGCCAGCGAGCCCGTCCGCGTCGAGGCGTCGATCTCCCGCGATCCCGTGAGCGGCGTGGACATCCTGACCAGCGGCCTGCTCGAGTTCCCGGGCGGTGGCCAGGCGACGTTCACCTGCTCGACCCGTGCCGAGCGCGACCAGCGCGTCCACGTCTACGGCACGACGGGGCGCATCTCGGTGGGGATTCCCTTCAACATCCCACCCGACCGGCCGACGCAGGTCTTCCTCACCCACGGCGGCGACCCGCCGGCGGCCCCGGACACCGAGACCCTCACCTTCGAAACGGCCGACCCGTACACCGTGCAGGTCGAGCGCTTCGCCGAGGCGGTCCTCGATGGCGGCCCGCTCCCGACGCCGACGCCGGATGCCGTGGCGAACATGCGGGTCATCGAGCGGATCGTCGACGCCGCGGAGGGCGGTGTTGCCGCGGAGGGCGGCTTGGCCGCAGAACGTGGTCTGGCCGGCGCCCGGGCCTGAACGGTCGGAGGCTGGACCTGCCGCGATGCCGCGTCGGCGCAGAACCCTCGTCCTTGCCCTTGGCCTCGTTGCCGCCACGGCGGTCGCAGGGGCCGTGGTGATCGCGGCCCCCCGCTTCCTCGGATCGCAAACGCCAACGACCGCCCTCGCGGCACCGCACTACTTCGATGAGGCCACCGGCGCCGGGCTGGATCACACCTACGACGGCGGCTTCGAGTTCGCGGTTGGCGGCGGCCTGGCCGTTCTCGACTGCGACAAGGATGGCAAGCCCGACGTGTACATCGCCGGGGGCAGCAACCCCGCGGCGCTGTTCCGAAACGACAGCCCCGTCGGTGGAGCTCTCCGCTTCAGCGCCGTCCATGATCCGGCGACCGACCTCGCCGACGTCAACGGCGCCTATCCGATCGACATCGACAGCGACGGGCATGCCGACCTCGTGGTCCTCCGCAGCGGCGAGAGCGAGCTCCTGCGTGGTCTCGGCGGCTGTCGGTTCGAGCCCGCGAACGAGCGCTGGAGCTTCGATGCCGGACGGTCGTGGGCATCGGCATTCAGCGCGACGTGGGACGGCACCGCCGCCCTCCCGACGCTCGCGATCGGGACATACCTGTCGCTGGAGGAGGCACCCGACGGGTCGCGTTCGTGTACCGACAACGCCGTCGTCCGGCCAAACGGCGAAGGCACCGGTTATGCAGCGCCTGTCGCGCTGACGCCCGGCTATTGCACGCTCTCGATGCTGTTCAGCGATTGGGACCGCTCCGGCCGGCGCGACCTGCG
>DASQFM010000184.1:0-10787 GCA_035633135.1 Candidatus Eiseniibacteriota bacterium | reverse complement strand
TCGGCCCGTCTAGATCCCACCACGGATCGTGGCGGTCGGAAGACATGAAGCGGGGCACCTGGGGTCTCCTTGGAATGCGACCCGAGTGTGCCGAGCGGGCGACCCTTCCGTCAGTAGTACGAATGGGCCACGACCGAGCCTATTTGCCGGCTGGGCCCTTGGCCTTGCCCTGCTTGGGCTTCTTCGGAACCTTGGCCTTCTTGTCCATGTCGCCTGCTGCCTCCTCGACGGATACCGACGTTCCGAGATGGTAGCCCGCTCCCGCGCGAGCGGCCAGGTTTGTCCAAGTCAGGAGTTCTGGGTGGCAGGCACCGGCCGCAGCACCGGGATCACGTCGCGGCCGATCAGCTCCAGCTGTTCGAGCTCGTCACCGTTCATCAGGTAGACGTTGAACTGGTCGACGCCGGCGTCGGCGAGGACGCGCAGCTTGTCGATGACCTCGGACGCGTGGCCCAGGACGCAGAAGCGATCGGTCACGTCGTCGCCGACGAAGCCGGCGTTCGAGGAACCGACCTCGGCGTGGTGGAGGTAGTCATACCCGGTCCGGTCCCGGACGTAGCCGGTCAGCGACTCGGGCAGCTGCTCGCGCGGGTACTTGTTGACGAGATCGACGACGTGGTTCGACACGAGTGCCGGGAACCAGCGCGTCCGTTCGCGGCCCGCGTCCCGCGGGCCCACGTGGAGCGGCGCCGCTGACTGGACCCGGATCGACGCCGGATCGCGCCCGGCCGCCTTCGCAGCTTCCCGCACCTGACCCACGAGCCAGCGGATGAGGTCCGGGTCGGCCAGCTGGAGGATGACGCCGTCGGCAACCCGGCCGGTCATCGCCAGGGCCATCGGACCATACCCGGCGAGCCAGACGGGCAGCTTCCATTTCCCTGTCCAGGGGAAATGGAGCTCCGTGCCTTCGTAGACGACGGTCCGCCCCTCGACGAGATCGCGGATCACGCGGATCGCTTCCTCGGTGTGGGCGAGGGTGATGGGGGGCTTGCCGAGCACCCGGCGCGCCGAGTCGCCGCGCCCGATCCCGAGGTCCATCCGGCCGCCGCTGATCTCATTGATCGTCGCCAGGGCGGACGCTGTCACGGTGGGCTCCCGCGTCCCCGGGTTCGTCACACAGGTCCCAAGGCGCAGGCGCTCGCTGTGCTCGGCCATCAGGGTCAGCAGGGGATATGGCTCGCGCCACAGGACGTGTGAGTCGAATACCCAGCCGTAGTCGAAGCCGGCGGCCTCGGCCTTCCGGGTGAGGTCCAGCGTCTCCGGGATGGAGTGGTCCGGCTTGAGCGTGAATCCGAATTGCATCGCGTTATGACATCGCGTCAGGGACGGACGAGGTCGTCGTAGGCGTCCGGCCGGCGGTCGCGGTAGAACTGCCACGTCTGGCGGACCTGCTGGACCACGTCGAGATCCATGTCCCGCACGATCAGCTCGTCGTCGTACGGGCTGCCAACCGAGCCGATGAACTGGCCGCGCGGGTCGCAAAAGTAGCTCTGACCGTAGAAGTCGTCGTCCCCGACGTCCTTCTCGATCCCGACGCGATTGATCGTGCCGACGAAGTAGCCGTTGGCCACGGCGTGGCTGACCTGCTCGATCCGCCACAGGTACTCCGAGAGCCCGCGCGACGTCGCGCTCGGGATGAAGACCATCTCCGCGCCGTTGAGCCCCAGGGCCCGCGCGCCCTCGGGGAAGTGGCGGTCGTAGCAGATGTAGACCCCGACGCGCCCGACCGCGGTGTCGAACACGGGATAGCCGAGGTTGCCGGGCCGGAAGTAGAACTTCTCCCAGAAACCCTTCACGTGCGGGATGTGGGTCTTGCGGTACTTGCCGAGGTATGAGCCGTCCGCATCGATCACAGCCGCGGTGTTGTAGTAGATGCCCGAGGCCTGGCTGTCCTCTTCGTACATCGGGACGATGAGGACCATGCCCGTCCGCTTCGCGACGTCCTGCATCCGCTTCGTGGTCGGGCCGTCGGGGATGTGCTCGGTGTAGGCGTAGTACTGCGGGTCCTGGACCTGGCAGAAGTAGGGCCCGTAGAACAGCTCCTGGAAGAGCATCACCTGGGCGCCCTGCTTGGCCGCCTCGTGGGCGGCCGCCTCGTGCTTCTGGATCATCGACTCCTTGTCGCCGGTCCAGCTCGCCTGCAGCAGGGCTCCTCGTACGTTCCTCGGCATCCGCGTCTACCTCGTCGTGGCTGGTGGATGGGTCTGGGTCACTGCTGGTCGGGCGGCCTTTGCGGCTCGATCGCCCGTCATGAGCCGCGCCGCCGAATCGACTCTACACCGCGGCCGGCTCGGGCCGAAACCGGAACCATGCCCAGAACGTGGAGGCGCCTAGTTCATGTCATGGGTCCAACCGCAAAGAGACGCAATACACCGGCAGATGCCCGATCGGGCAGGCAACAGTGCCCTCGCAGACGGGTCTCGTGGCACGGACGGAGGGCACGCCGGCGGGTAGCGTTTCGCAGATGGCTCGAGCCCGGACTGCCGCCGCCCCGCTGACTGCGACCGCGGCAGCCGGCCGTCGCACGGCCGTGACCGGGCCGTCCGCGGGGCCGGTGCGGATTCCGAGCGAGCGCCCGCTCGACGCCTCCCACATCTATGAGCTGCAGACGACCGCCGGGAACGCCGCGGTCAGCGGCATGATCGAGAGCGTCGACCGCGAGGCGGCGACCGGCGGGCTCTTCATCCAGCGCAGTGAGATCGCCTTCGACGATCCGGGTGAGACGCTCTACAACCAGACCCCGGACCTGGACCCGAGCGTCGCTCAGGGGGCTGCCGGAGCGAAGAGCTATCCCGGTAGCACCGCCGCCGACGGCGGCGGGATCCGGTTCGAGATGACGAGGACGCCGGGAGGTGTCAACGTCACCGTCAAGATCAAGTTCGTCGACGCGGCCCGGAATGTCGCAAAGTCCGCCGGTACCGCGATCCCGGAGGGGGATGAGCGCCGGGCGTTCGGGGAACGGATGTGCACGACAACGGCCGAGCAGTGGAATGGCAAGCTCGTCTTCGCGAGCAAGGAGCACCCTCCGGCGGACCCCGAGGCATCAGGCGGCGTGCCGGCCCCGGTCGACGTGCGCCTGCCGGTGGCCTTCCAGGCAGTGCCGGTCTGGGATGTCGCGGCGCCTGCCCATTCGACAATCCGCCTGTTCGGGACGGCCACGATCGCCGACTCGGCGACGGGCAATCCGATCGATGCGGGCAACTACTACATGAACAAGGGCGACTATGGCGCGTCCTCAGAGGCGATCTACGCTCACGAGTACGGCCATCTGCTCGGACTGAACGATGAGTACGCCCAGAGCAACTTCCAGATGCACAAGCTGCTTCATCAGAACTCGCCAACGCTCGGCGGCGGTCGCGGGCAGGCCCTCGACCGGGCCACCGTTGAGCGAATGGTCCTCGCCGCACTGACGCGGCCGCTGTACTTCCGGCTGACGTCGGCTGGCCAGGAGCTGGGCAAGGTCTTCCGCGCCGGCAAGAAGCCGCTGGAAGAGGGGCTGATCGGCGCCATCGCCGCTGCCGCCGCGAGTCCGGCGCTGCATCAGGGCCTGGGCCTGCTGATCGCCCCGCAGGCCGCGCCCAAGCTCCAGGCGCGCGTTGCCAAGATCGTGGACCTCGAGCTCGGCAAGGCCTTCTCGGCTCGCACGATCGGCCACAAGGCCGTCGCCGGCGAGTTCGCGGCCCAACAGCTCGGCGATACCATCGCAAGTCAATATCTGGCGGCGCTCACCGCCCCGCACGACAAGAAGGCGGATGTCGGCGGTGGGCCCAGCGGTCAGATCAAGATCACGATCCAGGGCAGCGCCGGAGGCGCGGGGGCGGGCATCTGGGGCGCCGGCGAATCCGGAGCTCTTGCCGCCAACGCTACGGCCGTGGCCGGCACGACCGTCGGTGCCGCCGGAACCGCGCGCGGGGTCCCGCCCGTCCGCCCAGCCACGTCGCTCATCGCCAAGATCGAGGAGATCCCCGGCGTCTGGGCTGCCGCCACGGCCGCGGGCGGCGGCGCCGTTTCCGCGCCCCATGTGCTCGGGACGATGCTGGGCTCCGCGGCGGCCGGGGCGCTCGGCCTGTCAGGTCCGATCACGACCGCGGCCAAGCTGCAGGCACTCACGCGGAAGGTGGTGCAGACCGCCGCGAGGAACACCGCGATCGAGACGATCCGGACGACGATCGCTTCGCAGCTCGGCCCGATCTACTCGACCCATGTTTCGAGCCTACAGGCCGACGTTGCCCAGGAGGTGACGCGGATCATGACGACGCCGGCGGCCGGCGCTGCCGCAGCCGCGCCCAAGGATCCCGACCTCGCCGCGGTCGCCGCCGCCATGAAGACGCGGCTCGATGCGCAGACCCCGGCCGGGCGCACCGATACGAACCCGGCACGAGCCGGCGCAGGCGCCGCGGAGCCCGCGGCCGGCAGCCAGGAGGTCACCTACAAGAACACCGGGATCATGGGCGACAACTCGGCCGACGTTCGGCCGGACCAGTTCAAGACGATGGTCTCGCAGTTCAACTCGATCACCCCGGCGCTCCGCCACGCCAACGAAGACGAGTTCCGCGCCGAGAAAGCAGCCGCCAAATGAGCGCCACCAAGGGACGGCGCGGTTCGCGACCCGAGGACGCACTCCTGGTGAGCTGGTCTCGGCGCGCCGGGCCAAGCGCCGCCATGGACGAGCGAACGGCCATCGACGCCGACGGCACCGTCTGGCTCTGGGTCCAGGTCTCGGCCGCGGCGGATCGAGCGGACACGGCCGGCACGTTCCGCACCACGGCGTCGGCGGACGAGCTGGATTCAGCCAGGCGCCTCGCGGCCGCGCTCGCAGGCTGGACGTCGAGCCCGGATGGTGCGCCACCCCCCGGCGCGATCGAAGTCAGCGCAGGGGACCAGCACCGGACGCTCGCCCCGGGCCGCGAGAGCGGCGCCCGCGCCGACGCTGTCGCGCTCGGCGAGACGCTGACGGAGAAGGCGCTCGGGAAGCCGCTCGCAACCGTGCGCCTGCGGGCGTCGACTCGGCCCTCGGTCGACTTCTCGTCGCTACCCGGCATCGACGCCGCGATCCTGCCGCCCGAGCTCGCCGTGCCTGACGGCGGTGGCGTGATCATCCGCCTGGAGCTGGAGAGCCGCGGGCTCGAGCCGGTCGCCGTGACCATCGACCCGGCTCACCTGCAGATCCATTGGCTCGCCGGCGAGCGCACGCTTCAGTGGGCTGAGCTGCCTCGCCTCGAGCGCGGCCTTGCCGGCGGCGAGGACTATTACGACGGGCTACGTGCGCCGGCGCGGATCGCCCCGGGACAGACTGCCGCCGCGATCGCCGCGACGCTGAGACCGCCGGGCGAAGCGGATGGCTTCCGGTTGCGTGCCGCGGGCAAGATTCGGCTGATCGGGCCCGGGCGCTCGATCGATGTCCCGGCTGACTCATTCGAGGTGCGGAGCCCGGCCGTCCGGCTCTGAGCGGGCATCGATGTTCTGGGCCGCGAGCGGCAATGACGAGTGACGCCGGACCCGCCGCTGGGCGATGATGGCGCCGCGGCTGAGGACCGGTCGGAACGAGAAACGAGGTTGACCATGGCAGTCGAGGCGACGAGCGCGCGCATGACGAGCGAGGAGATCGTCGCCCTGAATCGCGCCCACACCTTCTTCTCGTGGTCGATCCAGGGCGCGCTCGACCCGATCGCGATCGACCACGCCGAGGGCGTCTACCTGTACACGCCCGAGGGCCGGCGGATCCTCGACTTCAACAGCCAGCTGATGTCGGTGAACATCGGCCATGGCGATCGCCGGGTCATCGATGCGATCACGGAGCAGGCGCTCAAGCTGCAGTACGTCCAGCCGGCGTTCGCGACCGAGATCCGGGGCCGGCTCGGGGCGAAGCTCACCGAGATCATGCCCGGCGACCTCGACAAGGTCTTCTTCACCCTCGGCGGGGCGGAAGCCATCGAGAACGCGATCAAGCTCGCCCGTCACTACACCGGTCGGTACAAGGTCCTGGCCCGCTATCGCGCCTACCACGGCGCGACGCTGGGGGCGATGACCCTGACCGGCGACCCGCGCCGGTGGGCCAACGAGCCCGGTCTGGTCGGTGTGATCCGCTATCCCGACACCCACCGCTGGGGCGAGGCAGAGCCGCGGCCCGTCGCGGAGTCGCTGCAGGGCCTCGAGGACGTGATCCGCTACGAAGGCGCCCACACGATCGCCGCGGTCTTCCTCGAGACGATCGTCGGGACCAACGGGATCCTGATTCCGCCGGACGGCTACCTCCAGGGCGTCCGCGAGATCTGCGATCGCAACGGGGTCCTCATGGTCTGCGATGAGGTCATGGCCGGCTTCGGCCGGACGGGCCGCTGGTTCGCGGTCGACCACTGGGACGTCGTGCCGGACCTGATGACGGTGGCCAAGGGCCTGACCAGCTCATACCTGCCGCTGGGCGCGGTCGCGATGCGCCACCACATCGCCGAGGCGTTCGAGACCAAGATGTTCTACGGCGGCCTGACCTACAGCAGCCACCCCGTCAGCCTCGCGGCCGCGCTCGCCACGATCCGCGTCTACGAGGAGGACGACCTGATCGGCAACGCAGCGCGATTGGGACCGGTCATGCGGGCCCACCATGAGCGCCTCGCGGCGAAGCACCCCTCGGTCGGAGCGCACCGCAACCTGGGGCTGTTCGGGATCCTCGACCTCGTCCGGAGCCGGGATCCATGGACCCCGCTGACGCCGTTCAACGGCACCTCGGACGAGATGAAGGCGATCGGCAAGTTCTTCCGCGAGCAGGGCCTGTACACGTTCGCGCCGAACAACTCGATCCACACCAACCCTCCGCTGTCCATCACCGAGGATCAGCTCGCCGAGGGCTTCGAGATCATCGATCGGGCCCTCGACATCTCCGACCAGGCCGTCATCGGCTGAGATGACGCTCGCCGCCCCGCCCGCGCGCCCGGCGTCCACGCTGGCCGCGTCCGTGCGGCCGGTTGCGGGTTTCCTCATGGTCCTTCTCGCCCTGGTGGTCGGCTGGGAGCTCATCAAATGGTTCGCGGGCGATCCGTGGCGCTACCCCTCGTTTCTCGGCACCGGCATCGCGATCGAGCACACGCCACCGTTTCACCTCAACCAGGCCAGCGACATCAACCTGCCCCATGTCTGGGACGTCATTGCTGCATTCGCGGCGGTCGATGCTGCGGGGCACTCCGGTTTCGAAAGCCTCGTCGGCGCGGCGCTCTTCACGCTTCGGGGCGCTCTCGTCGGGTTTGCCCTGGGCGCCGCCTTCGGGATGGCGCTCGCGATCCTCCTCGTCCACGTCCGGATCCTGGAACGCGCGCTGGTGCCGCTCGTCGTCGCGAGCCAGACCATCCCGATCGTCGCCCTCGCGCCGATCATCGTCGTCGGCCTCCAGGCCGGCTGGTTCGGGATCGCGATCGTTGCCAGCTACCTGACGTTCTTCCCGGTGACCATCGCCGCGATTCGAGGCCTGCGTTCGGCCGATCCCAGGGCCATCGAGCTGATGCGCTCGTACGCCGCCGATCGCCGCAGCATCCTGAAGAACGTCAGGATCCCGGCGGCCTATCCGTACCTGTTCACCGCTTTCAAGGTCTCCGCGACCGCATCGATTGTCGGGGCAATCGTCGGCGAGCTGCCGTCGGGATTTCGCGAGGGCCTGGGGGGCTCGATCCTGCTCGGGATGCAGTACTACACCCTGAGCCCAGCCGACCTGTGGGCGACGGTCATCGTCGCTGCCGGGCTGGGCATGGTCGCGTTCCTGGCGGTGGTGGTCGCCGAGCGGCTGACCCTCCGAAACCAGCGTCCGGTCGGGACGTTGGGCGCGTGAAGGCGGCGGCCAGGGGCGGCGAGGTCGTCCGCCTCGAGGGCGTCTCGATGGTGTTCGGCGCAGCCGGCTCGGGACGCCAGGTCGAGGCACTCCGCGACATCGACCTCGCCGTCGGCCGGGGCGAGTTCGTCTCGCTCATCGGACCCTCGGGTTGCGGGAAGTCGACGCTCCTCCGAATCGTCGGCGACCTCGTTTCGCCGACCGGCGGCACGGCCACCGTGAATGACAAGCCGGCGCGGCAGGCGCGGCTGGATCGGGACTACGGGATGGTCTTCCAGGCGCCGGTCCTGTTCGATTGGCGCACGGTCCAGAAGAACGTCGAGCTGCCGCTAGAGATCACCGGAGCCCCCGCCGGGCAGCGGGCCGCCAAGGCGCAGGCGATGCTCGAGCTCGTCGAGCTGGCCGAGTTCGGTGGCCATCGGCCATGGCAGCTGTCAGGTGGGATGCAGCAGCGCGTGGCCATTGCCCGGGCGCTGGCCCTCGACCCCGCCATCCTGTTGATGGACGAGCCGTTCGGCGCACTTGACGAGATGACGCGCGAGCGGATGAACCTCGAGCTCCATCGCATCTGGGGCCAGACCGGTACGACGGTCATCTTTGTCACGCATTCGATCCCCGAAGCCGTGTTCCTCTCGACGCGGGTGGTCGTCATGTCCGCTCGGCCGGGCCGGATCAGCACCATCGTGCCGATCGATCTGCCCCGGGACCGGTCGGTCGAAACGCGCGAGATGGAGCGCTATTTCAAGCTCGTCACCGAGGTTCGAGAAGCCCTCCGCGCACCCGACGGCGAGAGCCCGGGCGAGCGCGTCGAAGACCTGGCACGGGTGCAGGCCGAAGGGCTCTCGGCGTGACGGCCGATCTGCTCGTCGAGCGCGGCTGGCGACAGCGCACCTCGGCCGGTGCGGCGCAGCAGGCTCGCGACATCGTGCCGCCGGTCGTGGCCTTCGTCGCCCTGATCGTTCTGTGGGAGGTGCTCGTCCGGGCGCTGAACCTCAAGCAGTTCATCCTCCCCGGTCCGCTCGCGATCGCCGCAGCCTGGCAGGAAAACCTGCCAGTGCTCGTCTCGGCCGCCACCTACACCCTGGGCGAGATCCTCGCGGGGCTGGCGATCGGCGTCACCGCCGGCATCGTCGTCGGGGCGGCGGCGGCGCGATTCGGGGCGATCCGCGGTTCGCTCCTGCCCTTCGCAATCGTGGCGAACTCCGTACCGATCATCGCGTTCGCCCCGATCTTCAACAACTGGTTCGGGTCCGATAACCAGTTCTCCAAGGCGATGATTGCCGCCGTTCTTGTGTTCTTTCCCGTCATGATCAACACGCTGCGCGGGCTGCTCAACGTGGACCCGGCCGCGCTCGAGCTGCTGCGCTCGTATGCCGCGCCCGAGCGCACGGTGTTCCGGAGCCTGCGTGTTCCGAATTCGCTGCCGTTCATCTTCACGGCGCTGCGCGTCGCGACGACGCTCGCGACCATCGGGGCGATCGTCAGCGAGTACTTCGCGGCGCCGCGCGGCAGCCTTGGGCAATACATCGCGACCCAGTCCGCGTTCCTTGCCTTCGAACGGTCCTGGGCGGCGATCGTCTTCGCCGCCGCGATCGGGATCGGCCTGTACCTGTTCGTTGTCGCCCTGGAACGGGTGGTGAGCCCCTGGGCACGGGTGCAGACAGCCGGCGATCAGTGACAGTGCCCGCCGCGGGTCCGTTAGACTCGCGGCTGGAGGACGGCAGCCGAGCACCGCTCTGAGGCGCCGACCAAGAGGAGGAGACGATGACGGTCAAAAAGGCGCTCGTACTCATCGCGGCCGCCGCTCTCGTTCTCGTGGGCTGCGGCGCCGGCCCGAGCAGCTCGACCGCGGCGAAGACCCCGATCGCACTGCAGCTGCAGTGGTTCCCCCAGGCCCAGTTCGCCGGCTATTTCGCCGCGCTCGACAAGGGCTTCTACGCGGACGAGGGGCTGGACGTCACGATCCTCCCGGGGGCGGTGGATATCGTTCCCGCGACGGTCGTCGCCGGCGGCAAGGCCCAATTCGGAATCTCGTGGGTGCCTCGCATGCTCGCCCCGCGTGAGAGCGGTGCCGACATGCAGGTGATCGGGCAGGTCTTCCAGCGATCGGCGACGACACAGGTCTCGTTCAAGGACAAGGGCATCACGAGCGTTGCCGACTTCAAGGGCAAGAAGATCGGCAGCTGGGGTTTCGGCAACGAGTTCGAGCTCCTCGCAGGCATGCGGAAGGCCGGTCTCGACCCCGACAAGGACGTCACGATCGTCCCGCAGCAGTTCGACATGAACGCCTTCGTCGGCGGCCAGATCGATGCTGCCCAGGCGATGACCTACAACGAGTACGCCCAGGTCCTCGAGGTCAAGAACCCCGCGACCGGCCAGCTCTACCAGCCCTCGGACCTCAACGTCATCAACTGGGAGACCGAGGGCACCGCGATGCTCCAGGACGCGATCTTCACCTCGGAGGCGTGGCTGGCCAAGACGGGCAACGAGGACATCGCCGTCAAGTTCCTGAAGGCCTCGTTCCGCGGCTGGATCTTCTGCCGGGACAGCGCCGCCGAGTGCGTCGACATCGTGCTCAAGCACGACGCGAAGCTCCCGAAGGGCCACCAGACGTGGCAGCTCAACGAGGTCAACGCGCTGATCTGGCCGTCGCCGAGTGGCATCGGGATCATGGATCAGGCAGCCTTCGACAGGACCGTCCAGATCTCGATCGACTCGAAGGTCCTGAAGGCCGCTCCGACGGGCACGGCCTTCCGGAACGATCTCGCAGAGAAGGCGCTCCAGGCCCTCGGGTCGAGCGTCGAGACGAAGGGTGCGACGTGGCAGAAGGCCACGGTGACCCTCACCGAGGGCGGCAAGTAGCAGCGCCCTCGCGAAGCAGCGTTCAGCACGAGGCCGGCTCCCACGGAGCCGGCCTCGTCGATTTCGGGGCCCGCGTCAGCGCCGGGCGGGGGAATCCCTACCGCCAGGT
>DASQFM010000183.1:0-1681 GCA_035633135.1 Candidatus Eiseniibacteriota bacterium | reverse complement strand
CGTTGCAAAGGGCCGGCTGACGATCGAGCGGCTGGTGGATCTGCTGGCAACGACCCCGGCTCGCCTCTTCGGCCTCACCGGCAAGGGCGCCGTGGAGGTCGGCCGCGACGCCGACCTGGTGCTCTTCGACCCGGCCGCCCGCCGAACCCTGACCGCCGCCGACCTCCACCACACCAGCGACTACAGCCCCTACGAAGGCTTCGAGATCCAGGGTGCCGTTCGGGATGTGTTCGTCCGCGGCCGGCCGATCGTGCGGAATCAGCAGTTCGTCGGCGATCGCGGCTTCGGGCAATTCGTGCCGCGGGTGACCGCCGGGCAGTCCTGAGTCCCGCGCGGCGGGCTGCCGCGCGAAAGCGCGCCCCGCTCAGGCCTGCGGGTCAGTCGCGATCTAGCAGCGGATAGGCCGGCAGGGTCAGGAACTCGACGAAGTCGTCGTCCAGGACGAGGCGATCGAGGAGATCTGCCGCCTCGCCCAGGCGCCCGGAGCCTGCCCCACCGAGCCTCGCGAGCTCCGCGTCGCGAATCGTGCGGAAGCGGTCACCCGTCAGGGGTCCCCCACTGTCGAGCGGGGCCCCGGTCACCCGCCACTGCCACAGTTGCGAGCGCGAGATCTCGGCCGTCGCGGCGTCCTCCATGAGGTTGTTGATCGCCGCTGCGCCGTTGCCGCGCAGCCAGGAGTCGAGGTACTGGAGCGAGACTGCGATGTTCAGCCGAGCTCCCGCCTCCGTGACGCGCCCGCCGTCGACGCGGAGGTCGAGCAGGGCGGCCGGGTCGCCCGGGACCTCGACCCCCGAGCCCGAGCCGGCTTCGTCGCGCCGCGCATGGAGCTGGTTCGGCTGCGGGCCGAGGACGCCGTCGAAGACCTCGGTGGCCAGGGGCACGAGGTCGGGATGGGCGACCCACGTCCCGTCGAAGCCGTCGCTCGACTCGCGCTCCTTGTCGTCGCGGACCTTGGCCATCGCCACGGCGTTGACGGCCGGATCGCGGCGCGACGGGATGAAGGCGGCCATGCCGCCGATCGCGTGGGCGCCGCGGCGGTGACAGGTCAACACGAGCCGCTCGGTGTAGGCCCGCATGAACGGCACCGTCATCAAGATCTGGGCCCGGTCCGGCAGGACCAGGTCACGCCGGGCGCGAAACGTCTTGATCGACGAGAAGAGGTAGTCCCAGCGGCCGGCGTTGAGGCCCGAGCTGTGGTCCCGCAGCTCCCACAGGATCTCCTCCATCTCGAAGGCGGCGTGGATCGTCTCGATCAGGACCGTCGCCCGGACCGCGCCGCGGGGGATCCCGAGGGCGTCCTGGGCCCACACGAAGACGTCGTTCCAGAGGCGGGCCTCGAGGTGCGACTGGAGCTTCGGCAGGTAGAAGTACGGACCGGTCCCGCGGGCCAGGCGTTCGCGGGCATTCCAGAACAGGTACAGCCCGGCGTCGAAGAGGCTCGCCGAGACCGGCTCGCCGTCGATCTCGAGATGGCCTTCCGGCAGGTGCCAGCCACGCGGCCGGACGAGCAGCTGGGCGGGCGACGGGCCGAGCCGATAGCGCTTGCCATCGGGCGACTCGAACCGCAGCTCGCCGCGGACCGCGTCGCGCAGCGCCAGCTGGCCGCCGACGACGTTCGCCCAGGTCGGCGACAGGGCGTCCTCGAAGTCGGCCATGAAGGCCCGCGCGCCCGAGTTGAGGG
>DASQFM010000182.1:0-11647 GCA_035633135.1 Candidatus Eiseniibacteriota bacterium | reverse complement strand
GGCACCGGCCGCCGTGGTGGCCGGAAGGCGAGCCGTGGCCGCCGACCGAGTGGCGCGGCCCGCCGTGGTGGTGGGGCGGCCGGATGGGCGCCGGGCCGCCGTACCGGCGACGCCACGGCCGGGGCGGCCTGGCCCGCCGTTTCGGCTGCTTCCTCCTGCTCCTGGCGTTGCTGGCTGTCTGGACCGTCGGGCTGGCGGTGTGGCTCATTGCGACGCTCCTGGGGTGGAGCGGCGACGAGGGCTTCGCCCATCCGATCCGCCTCGGGGTCCTGGTCGTCCTCATCGTCGGCCTCGCGGCCTTCAGCTACGGGATCCGGCTCGTCCGCGGCATCGGGCGGCCGCTCGGCGAGCTCGTCGACGCCGCCGGCCGGATCGAGGCAGGCGACTATGCGGTCCGGGTACCCGACGACCAGCGTGGGCCGTCGGAGCTCCGCCACCTCAGCCGGGCCTTCAATACGATGACCGCGCGTCTCGAATCCGACGATGCCCGACGCCGCCGCCTGCTGGCCGACGTCGGCCACGAGCTGCGAACTCCGCTGGCGGTCATCCAGGGCCACCTCGAGGCGATGCTCGACGGCGTCTACCCGGCCGATGAAGCGCACCTCCGACCGATCCTCGACGAGACCCGGGTGATGGCCCGTCTGATCGACGACCTCCGGACGGTCAGCTTGGCGGAGGCGGGTGCGCTGCCGCTCCATCGCGAGCCGACGGATGTCGCCATCGTCGTCGCCGAGGTGGCCCGCTCGTTCCAGCCGCGCGGTGAGGCCGCCGGCGTGCAGGTCGTTGCCGATACGCCGGACGACCTGCCGCTGGTCGATCTCGACCCGATCCGAGTCCGGGAGGTAGTGGCCAACCTGGTCGACAACGCCATCCGCTATGCCGGCACGGGCGGGACCGTCCGGATCACCGTCACCGAGGACGGGCGCTCGATCGCGGTGGAGGTCGCCGACACCGGCCCGGGCATCGCCGCGGAGCTCCTGCCATCGGTCTTCGATCGCTTCGCGAAGTCAGCCGAGTCGCGCGGCTCAGGCCTGGGGTTGGCCATCGCCAAGGCCATCGTCGAAGCGCATGGTGGCCGGATCAGCGCCGATTCGCCGCCCGCCGGCGGCACCCGGATCCGCTTCGAGATCCCGATCGGATAGGTGGCGATCTTCGACGCCGAGCCGGCCCTGGGATCGGGACAGATGTCCGCAATACGCACCCGCTGGCCGCCCCGCGCACTTGGGACAGATGTCCGCAATACGCACCTGGTGGCCGCCCCGCGCACCTGGGTTCTGTCAGGCTGCCTTGTCCGCGACTTCTGTCACGAACTGACGGAATTCGGCCGGCATCGAGTCCGGCCCGCGGACTTTTGACGGAAGGCGTGGAGTTCGCCGCCCGGCGGCGGCACCCGGAGCCGGTTCGAAATCCCGATCGGCCAGGAGCGTGGGGAGGGGAGCCCAGTGATCTGGTGGTAGTCTCAGATCAACCCTGAACTGGAGCGCACTCGCGACGATGACCGATCTCGCCGAATCAACTGCCCCTGACGCCCCTGCGACTGCCCAGGCCGACGCGCCGGCCGCGGCGTCGCCCGCCGCCGCCCCGACTGCGGCGCCGACCGAGGTCGAGGCCGCCGGCAGCACCGCGACGACCGCGTCCGCCGACGCGCCGCTGTTCGACGCCGAGCGCCGGGCGACCGAGCTCGCCATCCTCGACGCCCTCCGCGCCGTGGTCGATCCCGAGATCGGGATGAACGTCGTCGAGCTCGCCCTGATCAAGCAGATCCTGCTGGGGAAGGACGAGACCGAGGTCAAGATGATCCTCACGACACCGTTCTGTCCCTACGCGGGCTCGATGATCCAGCAGGTCAAGGAACAGACCGAGTCGGTCGTCGAGCATCCGGTCAAGGTCACCCTCCTCGCCGAGCGCTGGGATCCGCGCGACGCGGGTCTCATGTGGTGAGGTGAGCGCCCGCAGTCCCATCGACTCGGTCGTCGCGACGACACGAGGCGACGACGGCACCACCGGCCTGTTGTTCGGTGGCGCCCGGATCGCCAAGGATGATCCCCGCGCCGAGGCCTACGGGACCGTCGATGAGGCCGTCGCCGCGCTGGGCCTTGCCCGGGCGAACCTGGGGGTCAAGCGTCGGATCGGCACCCTGGCCATGCCGATCGGGGGGCTCGGCGAGCTGATCCTGCGATTCCAGCGGGAGCTGTTCGTCGTCGGCGCCCAGCTGGCCACCAATCCCGAGGCGTGGGACCGTCTCGAAGACGGCCGGACGCGGGTCTCCGAAGCGATGGTCCGCGACCTCGAGGGCGTCCTGGTGGAGATGGAGCGCCATATCGAGATGCCCCGCGAGTTCGTCGTCGCCGGCGAGACACCCACCAGCGCCGCGCTCGAGCTGGCGCGGACGATCCTGCGCCGGGCCGAGCGGCGGGCGGTGGCCCTGGAGCGCGACGGCCTCGTCCCGGGTGAGCACCTGATCCCGTATCTCAACCGGCTCGCGGACCTCCTGTGGGTTCTCGCGCGAGCCGCAGAACAGGCAGAATCGCGGCCTGCCATGCCGGCCAGGCGCCGGACCGAGGGGCCGCGAAGGGAGGGCACACGATGACGTTCAATCCTGGAGACACCCGGCCGACCGACGCGGGCGGCGGTCGATTCGACGTCCCGGCGACCGTGGCTCCGCTCCCGGCGACTGCGGTCGCCGCGCTCCTGAGCCAGGCCTTCCTGTGGATGTTCGCGGGTCTGCTGCTGACCGCGGTCGTGGCGTTCGCGGTCCAGGGCAACCAGACCCTGCTCCGCTTTGCGGCGGACTACTTCATCGTCCTGTTCCTCGGCCAGCTCGGCCTGGTCATTGCGATCTCCGCCGGGATCCGCCGCGTCGGCGCGACCACTGCCCTCGGCCTGTTCTTCGTGTACGCGGCGAGCCTCGGGCTCACGGTCGGGCTGATCGTGTCCCTGTACACGGGCGAATCGGTGGCCACGGCGTTCCTGTCGGCGGGCGCGATGTTCGGTGGGGCTGCGCTCTACGGCGCCACCACGAAACGCTCCCTCGCCGGACTGGGCGGGACCCTGATGATGGGCCTGTTCGGCATCATCGTGGCCTCAGTCGTCAACATCTTCCTGGGCAGCAGCACGATCGGCTGGATCATCTCGATCGGCGGCGTGCTCCTGTTCACGGCGCTGACGGCGTACGACGTCCAGAAGATCTCGTCGGGTGCCCTGGTCGCTTCGACCGGCTCGATCGAGAAGGCCGCAGTGCTCGGGGCGCTCAGCCTCTACCTCGACTTCATCAACCTGTTCCTGTTCCTGCTCCGCCTGATGGGCAACCGCCGCTGAGCCTCGGCCGAGTGGCTCCGGGCCCCTAGACGGCGCTCGCGAGGCGAGCCGCGGTGCGAGGCCGGCGGACGCTCCTGGCTGCAGGGCGGCGCCGCGCCAGGCGATCCTCGACCAGGGCCTCGATCCCGGCCGCGTCGGTCGGCTGTGCCCAGCGATAGCCCTGGCCCATGTCGCAACCGAGCAGCCGGAGGCGGCGCGCCTGCTCGGCGGTCTCGATTCCCTCGGCGACCACCCTGATCCCGAGTCCACGCGCGAGTGACACGACGGCCCGGACGATGCCCACGTTCGGGTCGCGCGCGTCGAGCGCGGTCACGAACGACTGGTCGATCTTGATGACGTCGAGGGGCAGCTGGCGCAGGTAGGCCAGCGACGAGTAGCCCATCCCGAAGTCGTCGAGCACGATCCGGACGCCGAGGGCGCGCAGGTCCTGCAGCACCCCGAGGCCGGCGGCCGAACGATCCATGACGCTGCCCTCGGTGATCTCGAGCTCCAGCGCGGACGGATCGAGGCCTGTCCGGCGGAGGACCGATTCGATCGCCGGCGCGAGACCCGGATCGGCGAACTGCCGCGGTGACAGGTTGACGCTCATGACCAGGCCCTCGTCGGGCCAGCGCTCGCGCCACGCCTGGGCCTGGGTGCAGGCTTTCTCGAGCATGGAGTTGCCGAGCGGGACGATGAGGTCCGATTCCTCGGCGAGGCCGATGAAGTCGACGGGCAGGACGAGCCCCCGATCCGGGTGCTGCCAGCGTGCCAGCGCCTCGAAGCCGACGATGCCCTCCGTCGTCAGGTCGATGATCGGCTGGTAGTAGGCCATCAGCTCGTCGCGCTCGAGCGCGCCGCGGAGCTCCGTCTCGAGCTTCACCCGCTCGATGGCGAACCGGCCCTGGATCGGGTCGAACAGCTCGACCCGCGTCGTCGGGTTGGCCTTGGCGCTCACCAGCGCGATGCCCGCCTCGCGGACGACGTTGAGCGGCTCTGCGGTGTCCGGCAGCCCGATCCCGATGCCGATGCTGGCGCTGATGAACCAGACGCGGCCGTCGAGGTCGAACGGCGCCTTGAGCTCGGCAATGATCCGATGCGCAGTTGCCAGGGCCATCTCTGCATCCGTCGCCCGCAGCAGCACTGCGAATTCGTCACCGCCGAACCTGGACACGGTGTCGTTCGGACCGACGACGCGGCCGATCCGTTCGCCGACGCCGCGCAGCAGCAGGTCGCCGACGGCGGGGCCGAGGCTCTCATTGACGATCGTGAACCGGTCGATGTCGAGCAGCACCACCGCTGCGGCTCGCCGGGCTTTCGCGGTGCCCGCCCGGGTCCGGCTGCGTCCCTTCGCCGGTGTGACCTTCCGGCCGCCCGCCGGAGGAGGCTTCGAAGGCTTGGGGGAACTCGGCGCTCCGGGGGAACTCGGCGCTCCAATGACCTCCGCGAACCGACGCAGAAACGTTTCGCGGGAGGGTAGGCCCGTCACCGGGTCGCGGGGCGACCGCGCCTGCTCGTGGAGGCGCTCGTTCTCCAGGGCGATGGAGGCCAGCTGGGCAAACCGCGCCAGGGCGTCGATCTCCTGCTGCCGGAATACACGGCTGCGCGAGCCGGAGGCGAGGCCGAGCACCCCGACGACCCGACCGCCGACCGTGAGCGGCACGCCCACGACCGCTCCGACGAACTCGGACGCGCGCTCGCCGAAGGTGGCGTAGTCGTCGACCGCGAAGGGTCGGCCGGTTCGATAGACGGTCCCGGCGACTCCCCGATCGAGCGGCAGATGGAAGCCCAGGAACTCGACCATGTCGCCGATCGCGGCCCGGCAGACGAGGGACGTCTCGCCGGGCTCCAGGAGGTAGACGTAGCCATGCGGGACACCGACCAACCGGGCGGCGCGGCCGAGGATCGAGTCGAGGAGCCTGCCCGGCTCGGAGCCGTCGAGCAGGCTCATCGCCGTCTCGTCGAGCGCCGCCACGAACTGATCCCGGGCGTTGAGGCGAAACGGCGCCCCCTTTGCCAGGAACAGGGCCTGGTCGGCGACCTCGACGAGGCTGTCCTTGCGGCCGGCATCCTCGGGGAAGCAGGCCACCCCGACGCTGATGGCCACGCGGGGCCCTTCGCTGTCGTCGGGGATGGCGACGACCGCCCCGCGTACCCGCAGCGCGACTTCCTCGGCGACGGATCGCCGGCAGTCCGGCAGGATCACCGCGAATTCGTCGCCGCCGTAGCGATAAGCCCGATCGACCTGGCGGATCGAGCCCTCGATGGCCCGGCTGACGGCCACCAGCAGCTCGTCGCCGGCGGGGTGGCCGTTGCGGTCGTTGTAGGCCTTGAAGCGGTCGAGATCCATCATCAGCAACGCCACCGGGTGGGTGTCGGGATGGCCGATCTCCTCGTGGAGCTCGCGCTGGAAGCTGCCGTGGTTGCGCAGCCCGGTCAGGGCGTCCCGTTCGGCCTGGACCTTGACGACGCTGTGCGCTTCGGCGTTGTACAGCGCGATCGCCGCCTGCGCCGCGAACAGCTTCGTGAGCTCGAACTCCTGCTGGTTGTAGTGGATCTCGGGGCCGCCCATACGCCCGACGTTGAGGGTGCCGAGCACCTCGCCATCGGCGAGGAGCGGGACGATGAGCATCGACTCGGGCTCGAACGGCGTCCCCGGGATCTGGACGGAGCGCGGGTCGAGATGGGCGTCGTTGGCGAGCACCGCCTCGCGATGGTCGACCACCCAGCCGCTGAGGCCGGTCCCGACCGGGGCCTCGTAGCCCAGGATGAGCTCGGCGAAGCGATCGCGGGCGATGACCGGCTTGCGCACCCCGCGCTCGTTGTCGATGCGGTAGATGGTCAGGGAGTCGTAGGCGACCACCGTCTTGAGCGAGTCGGCGATCAGGTCCAGGACGCCGGCCGGATCGAGGGTCGACAGCAGCCGCTCGTTGACCGCAAGGAGGCGGCGCTGGCTGTCGATCTGGTGCTCCAGCTCCAGCTGCTGGCTGTGGAGCTGGTCCAGCCGCTCGGCATTGACGAGCGCCTGGGCCGCGGCCCCGGCAAAGATCGTGAGCGTGGTCAGGTCGTCCTCGCTGAACGCGTCGCGGCCGACCTGCGAGGCGACGATGAGGCCCCGCGGCCGGCCCTCGAACAACATCGGCACCACCAGCATGGACTCGGGGTCCTGGGTCCGGCCGACGAGGAGGCTGCGCGGATCAGCCTCGGCATCGCCCACCCGGATGGCCTGGCCGTGCTCGGCGACCCAACCGCTGAGGCCGCGCCCGACAGGGACCCGCAGCTGCTCCGGCGTCGGGTCGGTGCTGCCGAGGAAGTTGCCTTCGAAGGCGATGGGCTCGCATGCCCCGGTCAGCTGGTCGATCCGGTAGACACGCACCGTCTCGAATTGGATCAGCTTGCGAGCCTCGTCGATGATGGCGTCGCCGATCCCGTGCAGATCGTGGATCCCGCTCAGTCGGGACGACAGGTCCTGGACCGCCCGCAGGCGCGCCGCCAGGTCGCGAACGGATTCGACGAGGCGAGCATTGCCGATCGCCGTCGCAACCGTATCGCCGAAGCCGCGGGCGAGCGAGATCTCGTCGGCCGACCACGGATGCGCCGCCAGGTGGTAAAGGGCGAGGAGCGCCTGCGTCTCGCCGCGGAAGACGCAGGGGATGAAGCAGACCGACGACACGCCATGCTGGCGGTACAGCCGCCGGAGCTCAGCCGGGAAGATCGGCGCCTGGAGGTCGCGGAAGACTAGGACGCTGCCGGTCCGGAGCGCCCGCAGGCCGGGGGTGTCGCCCGACGAGGGAAGCCCGCGGATGACCCGCGCGAGGTCATCAGGCAGACCGATGTTGGCGACCAGTCGCTGCGCCGGTTCCGCGGACGGCTCCCACAGCCACAGGGAGGCCCAGTCGGCCTGGAAGAGTCGGCCGGAGTTGCGAGTGACCTCTTCGAAGACGCTCTGCAGGCTGTCCACGCCGGACAGCTCCGCGGCGAGACGACGCAGCGGATCCGGCTCGCTCGGCTGAGCGATGGCCACCTGGCGAGCGCCGGCCCGGCGCTTCGGTCGTGCGGCGAGGACCATCTGGGGCTGTCGTCTCCTCGGCGGGCAGGGCAACGCCCGAGCTGAAGTGGTGCGCCCGTGCACCTCTCCTGCCCACCGTAGTCGCGGGGCGGCGGCCCAGCGATAGGAAGGGAGTACTAGCGGGTACGGTCACTCGGCGCGAGGTCGGCCACGGACTCGAGAACGACGTCGGCCAGCGGCTGGAGGGTGGCCGTATCGCCGACGCCCGTGAGGACCCCGATGACCCGCCCTGCCCCAGCGGCCCGGCCCATCCGGAGATCGGCCGGCGCGTCGCCGACGACGGCGGTCCTGGCCGGCGGGACGCCGAGCGCCGCGCACAACGTGAGGACGGCGTCCGGGGCAGGCTTGACCGGTTGGCCGTCGTCGGCACAGGCGACCGCGTCAATCAGGCCGGCGATCCCCAGCGCGTCGAGCGTCCGCTCCGTCGGCAGCCGATCGTCGGTGGTCGCGATCGCGAGCCGGCGGCCGGCCATCCGCAGCGTGCTGAAGAGCGCTCCCAGGTTCGTCACCGGACGGGCGAGGGTCACGGGGTCGGGGGCGCGCCACGCCGCGGCGACTGCCCGCGCAGCTTCTTTGCGTGGCTGGCCGCGGCCCACAAGGAGGTCAACCACGCGCTCGTGGATGCGGGCCATCGGGGTCGCGGCCAGGAGGCCGTGGGGCAGGACGACGCCGCTCGCCGGATCGACACCCATGAGGCCGTGCAGCTCCGCGCCGAGTGCGAGCCCGGTCTCGATCTCGAGCCGCTCGGTCGTCGACGCGAGCCAGCCGGTCCACATGTACTGGAAGTCGATCAGCGTGCCGTCCTTGTCGAAGACGATCAGCTCGATCCCACCCAGGAGGTCCGGGGGCGCCGCTCTGCCGCGGTGCGCGCCTCCGGTGGTGTCAGATATCGACGCCATCAGTAAGTGACGATTATCACGTCGGTCATGGACCGTCCCCCGGCCTTTTCTGGCATTGAGGTGGGCATTGGACTCGCCCATTTGCTCCCGCCACGTGCTTGAACGTACAGCACCTGGGTCGGTGCGCCGCGCCGGCGGCCGGCTCACCCGGGCGAGCAGCCCTTCAAGCCAAGAGTTACTGGTGGGGTCGATACCACGTCGACCAACTCGACTTGGCGCCGCCTTCGCCTCGACCGCCCTGGCGGGCGCTCGCCAGGATCGGCCGATGCGTGCGTGGCGGCTGCGCGGGCTCACTCCCGTACGTGCGGAGTACGCTCGTTCGCCTGCTCGCCGCCGCCTTCGCCTCGACAGCCCTGGCGGGCGCGAAGCCGGCGCGGAGCGGATCCGTCGTCAGGCCTCGGCGATGAGGGCTTCGACGGTCGGGAGCGGTGCGGAATCGAGGACCAGCGGGCCGTCAGTCGGGAAGCTGATCGTGACGGTGTCGCCGATGGCCGGCAGGCTGAGCGTGGGCTCGTTGAACTCGTCGAGCGTGACGACCGGTCCGCTCTCCCCGAGGGCGACCCGGATTCGCACGATCGAGCCGAGGAATGCCACGTCGACAACCTTGCCGGACACGGTGTTCGAGCCGCCCGGGCCTTCGCCGAGGGACACCATCTCCGGTCGCAGCGCGATCGAGACCTCGCGTCCCGCGCCGCCACCGAAGCGGCGCGCGAGGCGGACCGGCTGGCCCGAGACGGTGAGCTCGCCGCGGGCCGCGTCGACCACGCTCGCCGAGAGCACGTTCAGGGTCCCCACGAACGACGCCACGAACGACGTCGACGGGAAGTTGTAGACCTCGAACGGCGTGCCGATCTGCTCGATCCGGCCCTCGCTCATCACGACCACCCGATCCGAGAGCGACAGCGCCTCCTCCTGGTCGTGGGTCACATAGACCGTGGTGATTCCGAGCTGGCGCTGGATCGACCTGATCTCCGTCCTCAGTGCAACCCGGATCTTGGCGTCCAGCGCCGACAGCGGCTCGTCGAGCAGCAGCACCTGTGGCTCGAAGGCGAGGGCTCGCGCCAGCGCGACCCGCTGCTGCTGGCCACCCGAAAGCTGGTAGGGGTAGCGGCCGCCCTTGTCGGGCAGGTTGATGAGCTCCAGCAGCTCGCCGACCCGCTTCTTGATCTGGTCCGACGGTCGCTTGCGGACCTTGAGACCGAAGCCGATGTTGTCGGCGACGCTCATGTTCGGAAAGAGCGCATACGACTGGAAGACCATGCCGACGTTGCGCTGGTTGGGCGCCTTGTCGGTGACGTCCTCGCCGTCGATGTCGATCCGCCCGCCGGTCGGCCGCTCGAAGCCGGCGATCATCCGCAGGGTCGTGGTCTTGCCGCAGCCGGACGGCCCGAGGAAGCTCACGAACTCGCCCCGTTCGGCGGCGAGGTCGAAGCCCTCGACGGCGACCGTCGGACCGAACTTCTTCTCAACGCCGGTGAGTTCGAGGAACGCCATCAGGTTGGTCTCCTTTGGGGCGAGCTGCGGCGGGTCCAGCGCAAGGCGGCGGCGAGCACCGGAAGCGAGCGCACTTGACGGGTGCGTGAGCACGGAGCGCAGGCGCCAACGCGGCGATGGGTCCGCATCAGCGCGCTCCGGCGATCTGGACGCGGGTTCGCGACCCTCGTCCGACGATGGCGATGATGCCCATCGCCAGCCACGTCAGGCCGAAGCTGATGAGCGACACGGCGGCTGGCTCGTACGCTTTGTTCTGGCCGAGCAGCGAGAGGTACGGGCCGAAGGCGGCCTGCCGGCCGAGGAAGATGGCGATGGTGTACTCGCCGATGACGATCGCTAGTGTCAGGAAGGCGCCCGACAGGAGCGCGGTCCGCAGGTTCGGCAGGATGACCTGGAGGATGATCCGGGGCCAGCTGGCGCCGAGGCTCTGGGCCGCCTCGGTCAGCGACCGGATATCAATCGCCGCGAGGCCGGTGTCGACGGCGCGGTACATGTACGGGAACGACAGGACGGTGTACGCGGCCACGAGCACGAAGTTGGCGCCCAGCTCCGAGGACAGGAGCGTCAACGGCCGCGAGCCGTAGATCCGGATCAGCCCGAAGACCAGCACCACCGGCGGGATCACGAACGGCACGAGGGTCACGAACTCGACGACCGGCCGCAGCCGGGGCACCCGCAGCCGGACCCAGTAGGCCGTCGGGACGATGATCGCCAGGCTGGCGATGATCGTGATGACGCCAACCGTGAAGGAGTAGATGAGGCCGCGGGCGAATCCCGGGTCCCTGATGGCGTTGGTGTAGGCGCCGAACGGCTGGGTCGTCCGGAGCGAGAACTCCAGCGCCCCGACGAGCGGCAGGAAGAAGTACAGGAAGCCGATCAGGAAGACGATCCACCAGATGAACGAGCCGGTGCCCCGTCGACGGCGCTGCGCTGTCGCACTGCCTTCGATCGATTCCAGCGCCCCGGGCGCTCGAGCGCCGATTGCCGGTCCCGCGGTCATCGGATCTGCCTGGTCATGACCGCAGCCAGCGTTCGGAGATCCGCTGAAGCCACGAGTAGAGGCCGATCGCGAAAGCCATGATCGCGACCATGCCCATCGCCATCGCATAGCCCAGCCCGGGGTTGTGCAGGACGTCGCCCCGGATCTGGGCGCCGATGACGATCGTCACCAGTGGGATCGTCCCGCCCGTCAGCTGGAACGCCGTGGCCTGGGCGCCGAAGGCGTTGCCGAACAGCAGGATCGTGGTTCCCAGGAGCGACGGCAGCAGGATCGGCAGGGCCACGTAGCGCCAGTACTGGCCGGCGCTGGCGCCCATGTTCTCGGCCGCCTCGCGCCAGTCGCGCTTCAAGCCGTCGAGGGCCGGCGCGATGATCAGGACCATCAGCGGGAACTGGAAGTACAGGTAGACCAGCTCCAGGCCGATCTTTGTGTACAGGCTGAAACCAGTGTCGTAGAGGTGGAAGCCGAACCGGTCGGCGAGGATCTTCGTCATCAGCCCGGCCTGACCGAGGGTGAAGATGAACGCCAGCGCGAGCGGCACGCCGGCGAAGTTGGAAGCGACGCCGGAGAACGTCATCAGCGCCGAACGCAGAAAGCCGGGCAGGCCACCCAAGATCACCGCGTAGGCGAGCAGGAAGCCGAGAATGCCGCCGAGGATGGCCGTGACGGCGCTGATCTCGATGCTGTTGCGGAACGCGTTGGGGATGATGCCGGTGCCGAGATCGCCGTAGTTCTGGACGGTGAGCTGGCCGGCCGAGTTCTGGAAGCTGCCGATGACCAGGAAGGCCACCGGCAGGGCCATGAACAGGATCGCGAACAGGAAGAAGGGCAGCAGCCCTACCCAGGCCGGATAACGACGGCGGGGCGAAGCGGTGGTGGTCACGCGCT
>DASQFM010000181.1:0-3808 GCA_035633135.1 Candidatus Eiseniibacteriota bacterium | reverse complement strand
GAAGGCATCGAGGGTCTCGACCGATTCGGTCTCGGTCGGCTCGATCAGCATCGCCTCGTCGACCGTGATCGGGAAGTACACGGTCGGCGCGTGGAAGCCGTGATCGAGCAGCGCCTTGGCGATGTCCAGCGTGCGCACATCGGTCCGCTTCTTGAGGGAAGAAGCCGACGCGATGAACTCGTGCTTGCAAACCCCGTGGAACGGGACGTCGTACAGGCCTGAGCCCGAGATCCGCTGCTTGAGGTAGTTCGCCGCCAGCACCGCGTCGTCGGTGATCTCGACCAGGCCGGTCGCACCATGGGTGCGGAGATACGCGTACGCCCGGACGAGGACGTTGCTGCTGCCCACGAAGGACCGCATCCGCCCGATCGAGGTGGGCCGCTCGTCCGGGCGCTCGAGCCGGAACCGGCCATCGTCGTCGCGCAGGACACGCGGCGACGGCAGGAACGGCAGCAGCTTCTCACCCACCCCGACCGGGCCCGCACCGGGACCGCCGCCGCCGTGCGGGGTCGAGAACGTCTTGTGGGTGTTGATGTGCATGACGTCGAAGCCGGCCTCGCCGGGCTTGAACCGGCCGAGGATCGCGTTGAGGTTGGCGCCATCCATGTAGGCCAGGGCACCGGCCGCGTGGACGGCCTCGATGAGCTCGCCGATGCGGGATTCGAACAGGCCCATCGTCGAGGGGTTGGTGATCATGATCGCGGCCGTCGCTGGACCGAGGGCCGCCCGGAAGGCGGCGAGATCGACCCCGCCGTCGGGCGCCGCGGGGATCGAGACGGTCCGCAGGCCGGCCATGGTGGCCGTCGCGGGATTGGTGCCGTGGGCCGAATCGGGCACGAGGACCTCGGTCCGGGCCGTGTCCCCCCGCGCGGCGTGGTAGGCCTTGGCCATCAGGATCCCGGTCAGCTCACCCTGCGCACCGGCCGCCGGCTGGAGGGTGACCGCCCGCATGCCGCTGATCTCGACCAGCATCTGCTCGAGCTCCCAGAGCAGCTGCAGGGTCCCCTGGGCCACCTCGTCGGGCGCCAGTGGGTGGAGCGACGCGAAGCCCGGCAGCCGAGCAGCCCATTCGTTGACCTTGGGGTTCCACTTCATCGTGCACGAGCCGAGCGGGTAGAAGCCCGTATCGACGGCGTAATTGAGCTGCGACAGGTTGACGTAGTGGCGGACGACCTCGGGCTCGTTGAGCTCGGGCAGGCTCGGCGGGGTTTGACGGCGCTGCTCGGCCGGGATTCGATCGAGCGCCCCCTTCGGCGGGTGGGGCACCTTGCCGCCGCCGCGACCGGCCTTCGACAGCTCGAAGATCGTGGGCTGGAGGCGCGGGCCGGCGACGGTCATCGCGCGGATCCCACGGGCTCGGGCTCCACGTTCCGCGAGGCCTGGCTCCCGAGCTCCTCGGCGAGGGCCGCGCCGAAGCGGGCGATCTCGTCGCTGGTCGTGACCTCGGTGGCGCAGACGAGCAGGGTGTCGGCCAGCGACGGCTCATCCGGCACGGCGTCGGCGACCACGAGGCCGGCCAGGACCCCGCGATCGAGCAGCGCCCGATGGGTGGCCCGAGGGTCCGGCACCCGGACGGCGAACTCGTTGAGGTAGGGGCCGGGGTGGGCCCGCGGGGCCCCGGCCTGCGCCAGGGTGCGCTCGAGCTCGGCCGCCCGAGCGGCGCCGAGCGTGGCGACGTCCTGCAGGCCGTGGGGCCCGAGCGCCGCCAGCCAGACGCTCGCGGCCAGGGCCAGGAGGGCCTGGTTCGTGCAGATGTTGCTGGCCGCCTTCTCGCGCCGGATGTGCTGCTCGCGCGCCTGGAGGGTCATCACGTAGGCCCGCTTGCCGTCGACGTCGCTGGTCAGGCCGACGAGCCGGCCTGGGATCTGGCGGACGAGGGGCTCGGTGCAGGCGAGGATCCCCAGGTACGGCCCGCCGTACTGGAGCGGGATGCCCAGCGACTGGCCTTCCCCGGCAGCGATGTCGGCGCCGTACGCGCCCGGCGGCGCCAGCACGGCCAGCGAAACCGGCTCGATCACCGCCACGAACAACGCGCCGGCGGCATGGGCCAGCCGGGCGGCTTCGACCATCGGCTCGAGCAGGCCGTAGAAGTCCGGCTGGGCGATGAGCACGCCCGCGACCGGCGGACCGTCGGCGAGGGCCCGCTCGAGCGCGGCGAGGTCCGTCGTGCCCGCGGCCTCGCCGTCAGCGACCAGCGGCACCTCCTCGACTCGCAGGCCCGCCCCGGAGAAGTAGGTCCTGACCACCTCGCGGTACTGGGGGTGGACGGCGCGGCTCACGAGGACCCGGTCGCGGCGAGTGGCGCGACAGGTCATCAGCGCCGCCTCGGCCGTGGCCGTCGCGCCGTCGTAGTGCGATGCCGACACGACGTCGAGGCCGAGCAGCTCGGCCAGGAGCGAGGAGTACTCGTAGATGCTCTGCAGCGTGCCCTGGCTCACCTCGGGCTGGTAGGGCGTGTAGGCGGTGTACCACTCGCCCCGCAGCAGGATCTGGTCGACCAGCGGTGGCGAGAAATGGCGGTACGCCCCGGCCCCCAGGAACGACGCGAGGTCCACCCGGTTGCGCGCCGCGAGATCGCCGAGCCGCGTCATGAGCGCCTGCTCGGGCTCCGGCGGGTCCAGCCGCAACGGACTGGACCGAAGTGCCTCGGGGATGTCGGCAAAGAGCTCGTCGACGCTGGCCATGCCCAGCGCACCGAGCATTCGCTCCCGGTCGGCCGGGGTGTGGGGACCGTAGGCCACCGGCTCAGCCCGCGGCCGTCAGGCGCTCGTACGCCTCGGCATCGAGGAGCCCATCGAGCTGGCCGGGATCGGCGATCTGGATGCGGATCATCCAGCCTTCGCCGAAGGGATCGGCATTGACGAGCTCGGGCTTGCCGGCCAGCTCGCCGTTGAGCTCGCTGACCTCGCCGGACAGCGGCGCGTACAGGTCGCTGACCGCCTTGACCGATTCGACGACCCCGAACGTCGCGAACTGGTCGAGGGTCCGGCCGACGTCGGGCAGCTCGACGAAGACGACGTCGCCGAGCGCCTTGGCGGCGAAGTCCGTGATCCCCACGGTTGCCCGATCGCCGTCGACGCGGACCCACTCGTGGTCCTTGGTGTACCGCAGATCGGCTGGGACCATGCCGGTCTTCTCCTCGGTGCTGCTGGCTCTGATCGCTGGAGTGTGGCGGGTCCTCAGGCCGGGCGCGCTCGTCGGTAGAACGGCAGGGGCACGACCTCCGCGGCGACCCGCTGCTCCCGGATCTCTACGTCGAGCATCGTACCGGGCTCACCGTCGTCGGGAGTGACGTAGGCCATCGCGATCGGGTGACCCAGGGTCGGCGAGTGGCTGCCGCTGGTCACGATTCCGGTGCGGTGGTCGCCGCCAAGGACGGGATGGCCGTGGCGGGCGATGCCCCGGCCGGTGATCGTCAGTCCGACCAACCGCTTGGCGATGCCATCGCGGTTGACCCGCTCGAGCGCCGCCCGGCCCACGAATTCGCCCGGCTTGTCGAGCTTGACGATCCGGCTCTGGCCCGCCTCGTACGGGTTCGTGGACCGGTCGAGCTCGTTGCCGTAGAGCGGCATCCCCGCCTCGAGTCGCAGGGTGTCCCGCGCGCCGAGCCCGACAGGCAGCAGCCCGGCACTCGCGCCGGCGTCCAGGACTGCCGTCCAGACGGCCGGGCCGGCGGCCCAGTCGACGAACAGCTCGAAGCCGTCCTCGCCGGTGTACCCGGTCCGGGCCAGCAGCACGGGCGTCCCGTCGAGCTCGCCTTCGTCGATTGCGTAGTACTTCAGCGTCGCGACGTCGAGGTCAGTCGTTG
>DASQFM010000180.1:0-2666 GCA_035633135.1 Candidatus Eiseniibacteriota bacterium | reverse complement strand
TCGATCTTCGACAACCCGGTCGTCCAGCTCGGTTTCCAGCTCCTGACGATCTACTGGATCGTGCTCTGGATCGCCGCTGCGTACTGGGCGTTCCGGGACATGCAGGGCCGGACGGACAACCCGCTGGCGCCATATCTGGCTGCCGCGTTCATCATCGTCTTCAGCCCGCTGCTTTTCCCGCTGGCCGTCTTCACGTATCGCATCGTCCGGCCCCAGGAGCGGATCGGGGAGGTCTATGAGCGAAACCTCGCCGAGGAGGCGATGCTCGCCGAGATCGAAGCCATCCCCCATTGCCCGTCGTGCGAGCGGAGGGTCGATCCCGCCTGGCTGATCTGCCCGACCTGCCGGACACGGCTCAATCGGGTCTGCCCCAACTGCACGCGGCTCGTTGGGCTGGACTGGTCGCTGTGCGCGTGGTGCGGTCGGGAGTTCGAGCGCCATGACGCAATCGCCGCTTCGACAGCGTCGGTGACCCCGTCCCGGAGGCCGATCGTCAGCATCCCGACGCGCGAGGCGCTGACCGCAGGCGAGGCGGCATCGGTCGCGCGCCGGCTCCGGACCTCCGTTCGCGGCGCCCTCCGCAGCCAGGACCCGCACTCAGAGCCTTGAGCGGCCCCCAGCCAGGGGCTCCGGGACTCTTCCGCTTCGGCCTCGAGGGTCGGCGCGCCCCGGCGCTCTTCGTCACCGGCTGGCTGGCCAGCCTGATCGGCGCCGGGGCCCTGTTCGTCGGCCTGCTCGGTGGTGGGCTGACCGGCGGCCTGCTGGTCGTGGGCGGCCTGGCGATCCTGTCGCTCGGCCTGGCCCTCCTCGCCGGCGCACAGACCGTCGAGCGGCAGGCGTCGGGAGCCGCCTACGGCGGGCCATCGCCGGTGATCGTCTTCGCGGCGGCGCTGACGACCACGCTCGTGGCCGAGACGCTCGCCGCGATCGTTTTCGGACTGCTTGGCTTCGCGCCGTGGCGGCCGCTCGGCGACCTCGTCGTGGTGGCCGTCCAGGCGGCTGCCTTCATCGGGGTCGTGGCAGCATTCGTCGTCGGACCGGGCGCCATCAGCTGGACCGAGATGGGGCTCACCTTGAGCGTCCGGCGCGCCCTCGGGGCGCTCGGCCGCGGGGCCTTGTACGCCCCGCCCGTGGTGGTGCTCACCGCGCTCCTTGCCGCGGTGATCGTGCCGGCCTTCGGCGTCTCACCGCCCAGCCCGCTCCCGCCGACCGGCACGGCGACCGGACTGGCGCTGCATCTCCTGGCCGGCGCCGTCATCGCCCCGGTCGCCGAGGAGGTGCTGTTCCGCGGTGTCGCGGTGACCGCCTGGGCGAGGACCGCCGGTCCGCGCGCCGCGATCGTCTGGTCGGCCCTGCTGTTCGCGGCGGCGCACGTCCTGCCGCTCAGCGGCGAGACCTTCAGCCAGGGTGCCGCGCTGGCGGTCGTGGCCGCCCTCGGCCGGATGCCGGTCGCGCTGGCCCTCGGGTGGCTCTATCTGCGCAGCGGAACGCTGTGGGCGTCGATCGGATTGCACGCCGCGTTCAATGCGGCCCTCATCATCCTCGCCGAGTCCGCGGGCCAGTTCGCCGGCTAGCAGCGGCCTCGACCCGCACCGCGTTGATCTCCAGCAGCGTGGCGGATGAGCCGCCGATGAGGGTCTCGGGCTAGGGTCAGCGATGTCCTCGGATCCGGATGGCGGGGGGAATCGGCGGGCTCCCGTCGTCCGGGTTCGGGGACTCCTCAAAGCGCGCAGGAGGATCGATTCGCGATGTCGACCCCGAGGGCGATCCGGGAGCTGCCACCGGCCGAACGACCCCGCGAGCGCCTGCAGCTCCGCGGAGCTGCCGGGTTGACGTCGGCCGAGCTGATCGGGCTCCTGTGGGGCTCGGGCGGACGCGGTCACTCCGCGATCGATCTCGCTGCCGACGCGATCGCCCGCTTCGACGGCCTGACCGGCCTCGCCCGGGCCAGCGGCCCAGAGCTCGAGGCGATCCCCGGCGTCGGCGAAGCGAAGGCCGGTCAGCTCCAGGCCGCGTTCGAGCTCGGGCGACGCCTCCTGGCCGACTGGCCGACCGGGCGCTGGTCGATCCGCTCGCCGCGGGACGTGGCCGACCGGCTCGTCCTCCAGATGGGCCGCCTGGAACGCGAGGAGCTGCGGGTCGTGATCCTCAACACCAAGAACGTCGTGCTCCGGGTCAGCACCGCCTACGTGGGCAACGTCAGCGCGTCGCTGGTGCGCGTCGGCGAGCTGTTCCGGGACGCGGTCCGCCTCGACGCGGCCGGGGTGATCCTCGTCCACAACCACCCGAGCGGCGACCCGACCCCGTCACCAGACGACCTGCACCTCACCGCCGAGGCGCTCGCGGCCGGTCGCCTCCTCGACATCGACCTGCTCGATCACCTGGTCATCGGCCACGACGCGTTCGTCTCGCTTCGCGACCGCGGCATCGCGTTCGACCGGGCAGGGAGCCGGCCGCCACCAGCCGCGTGAGCCACCAGCCGCCGGCCGCCTGGGCCGGCCGCTCAGGAGGGCGTCGGCTTGATCGGCTTAATCTTCGCGGTGCCGTAGGACTTGTGCGGGCAGAGCTCGCCGACCGGCGGGCCGAGATCGACGGTCACCGTCTGCTCCGTGTCGATCGTGGCGTCGACGGTGAACTGCGCCGTGGAGATCCCGGCGAGCACGGTG
>DASQFM010000179.1:0-4148 GCA_035633135.1 Candidatus Eiseniibacteriota bacterium | reverse complement strand
GGGCCATGGCCGCCGCTACCCTCGCCGGATGAGCCCTGCGTCGACCTTCGACCGTGCCACGTCGCTCGCCGTCGCCTTCGGATTCTCGGTCTCGCTCGGGGTCGCAACCGTCGCGATCCCGTTGCTGGCGCTCGAGGCCGGCTACGACGCGCCGGCGATCGGGTTCCTGGTCGCGACGTCGGCCGTCGCCCAGCTGGGGACCCGGCTCGGACTGCCGTGGCTCCTCGGCCGCTGGCCCGATCGGACCCTGATCGCTGTCGCCAGCACGATCATGCTGGCCGGCTTCGGCCTCCTGCTCGCGTCGACCGCCCTGCCCGTCTTCGTCGGTGCGCAGCTCTGCCAGGGCACGGCGCGGGCGATCTTCTGGACCGCCAGCCAGACCCACGCGATCCGCGGCGGCGGCAGGCCCATCCAGCGGCTCATCGACCTGAACGTGTCAGGCAACGCGGGGACCCTGGTGGGACCGGCCCTGGCCGGCTCGCTGGCAGTGATCGGGTTGTCGGTGTCCCTCGCCGCGGCCGCCCTCGGCGCCGCGCTCGCGGCCCTTGGCAGCATCCTCCTGCAGCGCTTCCCACCATATGACCGGCGGCTGTCGGCCGGTACGACCGGGCTGCTCCGTCGCGACGGCGTGGACGTGGCCTGCTGGGCCAACGTGATCGGCGGGGGTTGGTGGTCGATGGTGGGGTCCTACATCCCGGTGATCCTCGTCGGCGCGGGCCTCGGGCCGATCGCCATCGGCTGGCTCATCACCGCTTCGGAGGGCGCCGGCATGGTCGCCCTTGTCGCCCTCCGGAGCATCCGCGGCGCCTCGATCCGGCGGGCGTTGCGGCTCGCCGCGGCGATCGTCGTGGCAGCCCTGATCGGGATCGCGCTGGCACCCGCCAGCCTCGCGGTCTACGCCGTCCTGCTGCTCGCCGGCGGGGCCGCCGGCGGGGCCGTGACGACCCTCGCCCCCGCGCTGGTCAGCCTCGCGGCCGGCGAGCAGGAGCAGGGCGATGCCCTGGCGCTGTCGGGGACATTCAGAGCTGCAGCGCTGCTCGGAGCTCCAGCCTCCGTCGGCCTGCTGCTCTCTGCCCTCAGCCTGCCGGGGGCGATGATCGTCCTTGCCGCGAGCCTCGGCGGATCAGGCCTGATCGTCGGCCGCAAGGGCCGGCGATCGATCAGCGGCGGATGACGATCAATTCGATGTCGGGCGACAGATAGCGGATCGGGCCAACCGCCGGCGGCTGAAGCGGCCCCTGGACCACGAGGAACTCGGCCGATATCGGCGGGAACGGCGCTCCCGTGGCAGGTGCCGAGGCGAGGAGCGTCCGAGGGCCCACGACATCGTTGTAGAAGACGAGCACCTGGGCGGTGAACGTGCCGTCTGGTTCGACGACCACCCCGGATGGCCCTGCGTTGAGGCCGCGGTCCCAGCGGAGCTCGACGGTCGCTCCGGGCGGGAACCCCGTCCCCGTGGCGATCGTCACGATGCCCGGCGGCCCGAGCGGCGGGCTGAGCTCGAGACGCAGGACGCCGGCGCCCCCGACCAGATCCACGTGCCGCGGTGTCTCCGGCGCCGTATGCGCGATCTCCAGGACCGCCGTCCGGGGACCTTCGGCCTGCGGGAGGAAGATGACACCGATCGAGCACGATTCGCCGATGTCGAGCGTTCGGCCCGAGCAGCCGTCGGAAGCGGCAAAATCGTCCGGATTGGCTCCGCCGATCGAGCCGGACTGCATCTCGAAGGGCAGCCAGCCGGCGTTCGTCGCCAGGACGCTGCTGGGCGGTGAGGTCGTCCCCAGCCCGATCGTTCCGAAATCGAGCACGTCTGGGGCAACCTGGAGCGACGCCGCGAGCTCTCGAACGAAGACGTCGATGTAGCCGTTGCCGTCGCCCGGCACGAGCGATGCGGAGGTCGAGTCGAACGCAACCGCTGCCCCATCCCCCGAGACCGACGGCCGCTGGCTATCACCCGAACCCTGCTGGCCGGCAGTGTCGACCGACGCCCGGATCGTGACCCCGCGCGCCAGGTTCTGGAGGAACACGTCGACCTTGCCATTCGTGTCGTTCGCCACGAGGTCGCCGGCATCGGAATCGAAGGCCACGACCCGGCTGTCCTGGGAGATCGATGGGCTGTAGCTGGGGGCCGACCCCGGGCCGTCTGCACCGACGGAGACGAGGGTGATCGCGGGGCTCGACGGTCGCCACACGAAGACCTGGCTGATGTCGCCGCTCAGGCCACGGTCGGCGGTGATGTTCGTCGCGTTTGACGCGAAGGCAACCGCGCTGCCGTCCCCGGAGATCGCCGGGCTCGAGCTCGATTCGTTGGGATCGCCAGCATCGACCGCCACCGAGATCCGGGACACGGCATCCAACGATGCGTCGTAGCGGTAGATGTCGGTGCGGCTGTTCCCGTCGTTGGGCACGAGGCTGGCGTCCGAGGCGAAGGCAACGTATGCGCCGTCGGCGGAGATCGAGGGCTTGCTGCTCGGGAGGGCCCCCGGGTTGCCCGAGGCATCGTGCGAGATGAGCTTCTGGACACCTGTCTGGAGGTCGAAGACGACGACCTGGGTGAGCGGTGCCGGAGCGGCGCGCACCGGTGGATCCAGCGCTGGCCCGACATGGATTGACGCGTACATGGCGGTGGGCGGACCCGAGCCGAGGCAGTACGCGGCGATCGCCATCGAGTTGTACCCGCTGGCCGGCAGCTTCGAATAGTTCCCGCGCGTGTCCGTCGCGGAGACGTAGTAGTAGAACGTTTCGCCGGCCCAGCTCGAGGCCCCCAAGTTGGGGTACGACAGGGTGGTCGACCAGATGCTCGTGCCCGGGGATTGCGTCATCGCCTGTGACAGCCACGTAGTGCCCCCCGGCGGCCAGTAGTGCAGCCGCACCACGGAGATCCCGGACGCATCGCTCGCGTTCACCCAGAAGCTCACCCCGCCGGTCGGGCAGACGCTCGCGGGCGGGCTCTGATTCCAGCTCAGGGCCGGCGGCGTGGTGTCTGAGGGAGTCGGCACGGGCGTGGGCACCGGCGTGGGCACCGGCGTCGGGGTTGGGCTGGGAACCGGGACCGCCGTGTAGGCAACGTAGCGGCCGTCCGCGGACACCGACGGCTGGCGGCCCGTCACCGCCAGCTGGCCGCGGGTCAGGAAGATGCTCTTTCCATCGGCGCGCCGCCAGACCACGAGGAACGACTGCGTGCTCGGCTGGATGTTCGAGAGGCTGCCGTCGGATTCGGGGGCGGCGACGTCCGGGATCGGAAACACGGTGAATGCGACGACCTCGCCGTGGGCGGAGATCGAGACTTCGCCGACCCAGACCCCGCCCGGGAACGACTCGCCGTCGAGCCGGAGCCCCGTCGTCTGCCCGATGGCTTTGACCCATGGCAAAGCCGACGTGACCCCGGTTTCCCGGTCCCGCAGGTAGACCGGCGACCCGCCGGTCTGATCGGCGAGATTGTCGGCATACGAGACGAAGGCGACCCAGCGGCCGTCGGCCGAGATCGCCTGGTCTGGATTCGCCGACGGCAGCATGTTCGTCGACCCGCCGCTCTCCGCGTCTCCCTCGACGCCGCCCGTCGAGACGGAGGCGCGTTCCGTAGTACCCGGTGGATTCAGTGCCGGGGCGCTGGCGACCCGTTGACCTGCGTCGGGACCCTGTCTGAGGGCGGCGAGGGCGGTGGACTCGCTGGGCATCGGGTCGACCGCCCCGGCGTGCGCGCGGCCGGGCGCAGCGGCACGACCGAGGACGAGCGAAACCGTCATCGCCAGGCAGGCGAGAACGCTCAGCGCCCTGCGGCGTCCGGCCTTCCCCCCCGCTCCGATCATGGCGAGGTCTGGACGTACCCGGAGTAGAAGAGGGATGGGATGCAGTCCGGGATCGGACCGCTGGCAGGAGGCGCGCAGCTCGCCTCGAGCCCGAGGGTCTGCGCCGCGCTGACGGTGATCGGGGTCACGAAATGGAAGTCCAGGTCGCGGAAGTTCTCCAGGCGCAGGACCAGCAGGTTCTCGGTCGCCCCGCCTTCCTGGCGCCAGAGCTTGAGATCGCCGCTTGCGCCGGTCGGATTCGAGAATACGAGATCGGTGATGAACAACGTCCCGCCCGGGGTCAGGGTGATTGTCGGATCGAGACGCCCGGAGACCGGCGCCTGGGCCACGCCGGGCGGC
>DASQFM010000178.1:0-1944 GCA_035633135.1 Candidatus Eiseniibacteriota bacterium | reverse complement strand
GGAGCGCCTCGCCGGTCGAGACGCCTACGATCGGGCGGCCCAGCTCGTGGGCGATGGTCTTGGCGGTCGCGAGTCCCACACGCAGGCCGGTGAAGGCGCCCGGGCCCGTCCCGACGATCACCGCCGCGAGATCGGCTCGTTGCAGGCCATGCTCGCGCGCGAGCCGGTCGACGGCCGGCAGCAGCCGCTCGCCATGTCGATGCTCCGCCGGAAATGCCGTGCTGCCGATGAGCTCCCCGTCCGACGTGCCGGCAGCCACGATCACGCTGCTCGTGGCGGTATCGAGGACCAGCAGCCATGGCCGTGCCGAGGTCATCGCCCGGTGCCATCGGGTGCTGTCGGTGCCTGGCAGAACGGTTGCGCGGCATCGACATACCGCACCGCCCGCTCGCCGCGGGCGACCAGGAAGATGCGGCGCTCGCCCTCGCCGGCACCCTCGATCCGGACATCGAGCCGCTCGGACGGCAGGGCCGGGCCGAGCCGGTCGGGCCATTCGATCAGGGTCACGCCGTCGGCCTGCCGCTCGTCGAGCAGGCCCCCACCGAGGACGTCGGCCGCGTCGGACAACCGGTAGAGGTCAAGATGGAAGAGCGGCAGTCGCCCGCGGTACTCCGCCATCAGGACGAAGCTCGGCGAGCTGATCGTGCCGGCCACGCCCAGGCCGTGGCCAAAGCCCTTGGCGAAGACCGTCTTTCCGGCGCCGAGCTCGCCCCACAGGCACAGCAGGTCGCCGGCCGCGGCGATCGGCGCGAGGCCGGCGGCCAGCGCATGCGTCGCGTCGGCGGAACTGGTCGTGCATTCCACGACGACCGTGGTGGCTGGAAGGGTCATCCACCCGAGCGTAGCCGAAGGGCCGGCGAGCTGGGACAGTCGAGCGCGGCGCCGGACGGTCGGGCTGGCTTGGTCAGGCGAACCGCTCGAGGTCGCCAAGTGGCACGGCGACCGGTGGACGGCCGCCGAGCCGGACCAGGCCGGCCTCGACGGTGACCCCGGCCGGGAACCGGCGCGGACCGGCCAGCCCGGCCCACGTCCCCTCGGCGCCGATGAGGGGTCCGGCGCGAACGCGGACGAACCCCGGCGGCGGGAGGGGCAGCCCGGGTTCGGGGTCGTCCACGACGAGGCACGGCGGATCGTCGACGATCGCCACGGTTCGCCCGGCGAGGGCCTCGAGGATCGCCATCGTCGGCGAAGCGATCGGCCGGCGGACAGCGCCCTCGAGGACCAGGATCGCGAACGGGGGCAGGCCATGGGCACCCGCCAGGCCACGTCGCTCGGAAGCCAGAAAGTCGCGCCGTTCCTTGACGCCGAGCGTCGCCACCACGATGCCGCGGATTCCGACGGCTCGGGCCCGCGTCAGGGCCTCGGCATCGATCGCCGCGCCGGCGACGAGGACTGCCCCCGCCGCCCCGACGTCGACCTCGGGCGCCCGGATCTCGCCGTCGGCGCCGGTCACGAGCTGGAGCCGGCCCGAGCTCGGGCCGCCGAAGACCGTGTCGCCGAGGACCGCGTGCGCAGGCGTTCGGAGCCGCAGCCCGATCCCGGGCCGGACCTCGGTCACGATGCCGGCGAACGGCGCGACCAGCGTTTCGGCGACGTCGCCGGTGGCGATCCGCCAGCGCTCCCCGCTCTGGAACAGCAGCTCACCTTCCTGTGCCGCACCTTCCCGGGTCCGCCGGGTCGACGGCGGCGACCAACGATCACCCGGCTGATCGTGGTCGGCGGCCACCTCGAAGGCCGGGACGACGATGGTTCGCCCGTCGCGCAGGCGCTCCGCCAACGGCGTGTCGCGCGCCACCGCCTGGCCAGCAGCCACGAGGATCCGGTCGCCGGGGCTCAGCGGGAACGCGGCCTCGATGCCCCGGGCAACCAGCGGCCGAAGGGCGACGAGGCCGAATCCGTCAACCTCCGGGCCGGCGGCGGTGGGGGCGATCCGGGTGTCGGTCA
>DASQFM010000177.1:0-8202 GCA_035633135.1 Candidatus Eiseniibacteriota bacterium | reverse complement strand
CGTGCCCCCTGGACAAGCACAACCGAGCGCAGGCGGCCGAACCGTCTGGCAAGAGTGGGCTGGTACAGGATCGCGGCCATCGTGCCGATGCTGGTCAGCGCGAACAGCCCGTTCAGGGCCACCAGGTCCAGTCCGAACTTCGTCTGGACGAAGAGGTTCAGGAACGGGATGACCTGCCCCGCGCCGACCGCGATGAGCAGGCCCGGCAACAGAATCCGAAGGAACGCGCGGCGGTCGCGGATCGTGAGCCCGAGGCGAGCGAGGGACGAACGCCCGGTCGCCAGGCCGCCGCTCGTCGCCGGCCGATCTGGACGGAGCCGCAGCACCACCAGCAGGCCGGCCGCCAGCAGCAGCGCCATGAACACCAGGATCACCCGGTACGTCTCGGGGCCGTCTGCCGCGAAACCCAGGCTGTCGGCGATCACCCGGGCCACGACCCCACCGAGCGCCGCCGCGATGATGTTCGTCACGCTGGTGAGGGCGTACTGGGCAGCGAAGAGCTCGCTCCGATTCTCGGGGCTCGAGTGCTCGGTCATGAACGGTGTCGCGACGACCGCGACCGCCTCCGAACCGACGCCGAACAGCGCCACCAGCAGCAGGATCGCGAGCTCGTCCGACGTCCTGACGAGGCCGACCACCGCCACGATCGAGGCGGCGACGCCGCCGATCATGACCGCCCGCCGGCCGAAGCGGTCCGACAGCGCCGACGCCGGGAACGCGGACAGGGCCATCGCCGCCGATCCCCCGGCCGAGATCAGGCCGATCCGCGACGGGCTGAAGCCGAGCGAGGCGAGATACAGGTTGAAGTCGATCCACCACAGGCTGGTGGCCGCGCCGGCGACCAGGGTGACGAGCAGGAAGCGGCGGGCATCCGGTTCGAAGCCCCGGAACCGGTTGAACGCGCTCGCCCCGGGCCACCGGCTGGCCGGAGCCTTCACGACGCTGTCGCGTCCTCCAGGATGTCGCGCAGGTCGTCGAGGTAGCCGGACCAGTACGCCTCGTGATCGTCCCGGATCGCCGCGTCGGCCCCGGCCTCGTCCCAGCCATCGTGGATGAGCTCGACGGTGGTCCCGCCGCCCGGGCGGGACTCGACTCGCCAGGTCACGAGCGTGGGCTGCCTCGGCTCGGTGTCGGTCCACGCCCAGCCGTGCGAGAACAGGCGTCCGGGCTCCAGCGCCACGACCGGCCCTTCGACGACGCTGCCCTCGCCGAAGTCGAGCCGGTACAGATCGCCGACCTGGCCGATCTCGACGGCCTCGGTGAACCATTCGGCGACGTGCTCGGGCTTCGTCAGGTAGGCCCACGCCCGCTCCGGGTCGGCGCGAGTCTCCAAAGTCAGGCGGATCGGGGCGATCGACGCGGTCGCAACTGGCTCGGAGTCCGGCGGCCGGAGTGGTCGGGCGGGCTCTCGGCTCACGGCTGAATCGTAGCCTCCGGCTCGTCGACGTGGGAGCCGAGCTCGGCGACGGGCGCGTCGAGGGCGTAGGCGACGATTTCGTCGAGGGACATCGCCGCGCCCTCACGGGCCCAGCGCTCGAGGTCCTCGGGTGCGAGCGACAGCCGGACGCTGGGCCGGACTTCCTGCTCGATCCAGTCATCCGCGAAGGTCGCCAGGCCGGCGCCCGTCGCCGTGGTCAAGCTCCGTGCGGCGCCCCAGAGTCGGGCCGCCCGGACAGGGTCTTCGTCGGCCAGGGCCAGGGAAGAGAGGTCGTCCAGCACGATCGTGACGCCCGCGGCGTCGCTCGCCTGGTGGAAGTGCCGCACGGCGTCCCGGAGATACGGCCGGGCCTCATCGTTTCGACCCTGGCGAAGCAGTGCGCCGCCGAGCATGTGCAGCGACCACGCCTCCATCGTCCGATCGCCGACCTTGCGGAACAGCTCGAGCGCCAGGCGGAACTCCGCAGCGCCCCCGTCGGACTCGTCGGTGAAATACTGCTGCTGGCCCATGCCCCACAGCACGTTCGCCTCGCCCCGCTCGTCACCGAGATCCCGGTACAGCGCCAGGGCCTCTTCGAGGGCGCGGAGCCCCTCACCCTGGGGATCGATGCTGCTCGCCAACTCGGCAGCGTTCTCAGGCACAGAGAAGGCGAACGAGTAGTTGTAGAGGGCGTTCGCCAACTCGGACAAGTCGTCCATTGATCGCCAGATCGCGACCGCTTCCGCATAGGCCGGTCGCATCGCCGCGATGTCACCTTGCCACCACGCGACGCCACCGAATGCTTCCATGAGGCGGCCTCGAAGCGCGGGATCGCGGCGCGACCATTCAGCCGCGGCCATCGTGTCGAGCCGCCGGCGGGCCTCGTAGAGATGGCCCCGCTTCTGCCAGAAGCGCCAGGTGGCGAACGCCAGTCCGATCGCGACCTCCGCATCGGCGGCGGCGACCGCCCGGTCGAGCACCGCCCGGATGTTGTCGTGGGCGCGCTCGAACCGCTCCAGCCAGGCCCGCTGGTCGTCGCCCGACAGCTCCGCAGCCCCGCGCCGGGCGAACTCGAGGTACCAGGTCGTGTGGCGCCGCTGCAGCTCGGCCTGCTCGCCGCGGCGGTCGAGCATCTCCGCGGCGAACTCGCGGATCGTCTCGAGCAGCTGGAACCTGGGCTCACCGCCGTCCTCCGCGGTCCGGATGAGGCTCTGGTCGGCAAGGGACATCAGCCCGTCGAGGACCTCCTGGCCGAGCTCGCTGGCCGGGCCGCCGATGGCCTCGGCCGCCTCGAGCTCGAACGAGCCTTCGAAGACCGACAGGCGGTCGAGCAAGAGCCGGCAGCTCGCGTCGAGGATGTCGTAGCTCCAGGCGATCGCGCCACGGAGGGTCTGCTGGCGCTCCGGGAGGTCGCGCGAGCCGGCCGCCAGCAACGACAGCTGGCCCTCCAGGCGGGCGAGGATGGCGTCGGGCGAGAGCAGCTTGACCCGGGCGGCAGCCAGCTCGATGGCCAGGGGCATGCCGTGCAGCCGGGCGCAGATGGCAGCGACGGCCGGCGCGTTCTCGTTGGTCACGACGAATCCCGGCCGGACGGCCGACGCGCGGGCGATGAAGAGTCGAACGGCCTCGTACGTCGACAACGTCGCCGGATCGAGCTGGCGGTCGGCCTCGGGCAGCTGGGCCCGTTCGAGGGCGGTGAGCAGGCTCGGGTCGGGCGGCGTCGGCAGGCCGGGCACGGGGTACTCCTGCTCGCCCGACACGCGCAGGGCCGCCCGCGAGGTCGCCAGCACGGTGAGGCCCGACGCGGCGCGGAGGAGGTCGGCAATGATCGGCCCGGCGCCGCGGACCTGCTCCAGATTGTCGAGAACGAACAGCACGTGCTTCTCGGCCAGCCACTCGCGGAGGACCGTCTCCGCGGGCCGCGTCCCGGTCTCGGGCAGGCCGACGGCCGACAGCAACCTGGCCGCGACCAGCATCGGCTCGCGGACCGTCTCGAGGGCGACGAAGAAGATGCCGTCGGGATAGTCGTCGGCCGCGTTCGCGGCGACCTGCAGCGACAGGCGAGTCTTGCCCGTGCCGCCGGGGCCGGTGAGCGTCAGCAGCCGATTCGCCTCCAGGAGCCGCCCCGCCTCGGCGAGCTCGGAATCGCGGCCGACGAACGAGGTCAGCTGGGTCGGCAGGTTGTTGGGCCGGGCATCGATCGAACGCAGGGACGGGAACTCGGGCGCCAGACCCTCGGCCACGACCTGCCACAGCGACTCCGGCTCGCGCAGGTCCTTGAGCCGGTGGGCGCCCAACGATCGCAGGCTGACGCCGTGGGGCAGGCTCGCGCCCGCCAGGCCGCGAACGGAATCGGACACGACGATCTGGCCGCCGTGGCCGGCGGCCGCGATGCGCGCGGCCCGGTTGATGTCGATCCCGACCAAGCTCCCGCCGGCGAGATCGGCCTCGCCTGCATGGAGCCCTATTCGAACCTGGACCGCGCTGCCGGCCGGCCAGGATTCGCCGGCCAGCGATCGCTGGGCCTCGATTGCCGCGAGCAGGGCCTCCCGGGCGCTGGCGAACACGACGAAGAACGAATCGCCCTGGGTGCCCTGCTCGACCCCACCGTGCGCCCCGAATGCCGCGCGTAGCAGGTCTCGGTGCCGTTCCCGGATCGCTGCATAGGCATCCCGGCCGAGATCCTGTTCGAGCCGCGTCGAGCCCTCGATATCGGTGAACAGGAAGGTCAGCGTCCCGGTCGAGGCGGGCTCGTCCCCAGTTCGGCCTGCGGCGCCGGTCGGATTCGGGCTGGAGTCGATCATTCCGGGCTCGTCCGTGGCGCTCAGTGGTGGGTCGGCTCGGTGACCGCGCGGAGGCGGGCCGCCACACCGCGCAGGATCGCCAGGGTCAGCGCCGGCTGCTGCAGCAGGACGGCCTCGAAGTCCCACGATGCGAGGGCCAGGCAGGTGGTGGGCACCTCCGCGGCAACCATGGCGTTGCGGGGCATCCGGTCGAGGACGGACAGCTCGCCGAAGAACTCGCCGGGCCCTAGGGTTGCGACCGGCTTGCCGTCGCGAACGACCCGCACGTGACCGTCGATCACCACGAAGAACCCCGTGCCGATCTCGCCCTGGCGGGCAATCACATGCCCGGCCGGGAAATCGACCTGGGTCGCTCGCTCCGCCAGCGCCGCCAGCCCTTCGGCGTCGATGCTGCGGAACAGCGGGCAGCCGGCCAGGAGCTCGGCCCGCCGGTCATGGGTCAGCGTCATCCGTCCTCCTGCGATTGGTCGCCCCCGATGCTGCGCGTCAGCCCCAGCGGCGTCAACTCGTGCACAATCGAGCCCGCACCACCGCCCGCCGCCAGGCGTCGCGCGGCCACGCAGAGGAGGACGGTCAATTGGCCACCCGCGAGGAGATCGCCGACGCCATGGCCGGCATGACCCTGTTCTCCGACCTCGCGCGCGCGCAGCTGATCGGGGCGGCGAGCCGGTTTGAGGAGGCCTTCTTGCCGAAGGACGCCCGGATCCTCCGCCAGGGCCTGACCGGCTCCGGCTTCTACGTGATCCTCGAGGGAGAGGCGGACGTCATCGGCGATGGCCAGCGGTGGGCGACGCTGGCCCGCGGCGATTTCTTCGGCGAGGTCAGCGTCCTCCTGGGCGAGCCGCCGATCGCCGACGTCGTCGCGACGCGGCCGTTGCGCTGCATCGTCCTGGGCGGGCCGGCCGTCGAGGGCTTCTTCGTCGATCACCCGCGGGTCATGTTCCGGATGCTCCAGGCACAGGCCCGCCGGTTGCGCAATGCCCAGCGGCCGCGCTAGGCGGGCGGCGATGACCGGCGCAGCACCGAGCCCCGCCGAGGGCGCAGCACCGAGCCCCGCCGAGGGCGCCGCGCGGCCATTCCCGCCCGGCGAGTACGACGTCGTCGTGGTCGGATCCGGTCCGGGGGCGCTGCAGACGGCCTACTTCCTCGGGCGCCTCGGGCTCCACCATGCGGTGATCTCCGCCGACCCGTCACCGGGCGGCATGTTCCGTCGCTGGCCGTTCTTCCAGCGCCTGCTGTCCTGGACGAAGCCATATGCCCCCGCCGACCCGCGGTCTCGCGAGTTCGAGCGCTGGGACTGGAACAGCCTGCTGGCTGTCGAGCCGGAGCTGCGGGGCATCTCCGCCGAGTTCATGGACGGCACGTCCGATTTCCCGTCCCGGCCGGAGATGGAGGCGAACCTCGCGGCCTTCGCCGAGCGGGCCGCCATCAAGGTTCGCTACGGCTGCACGTGGGAGGCCACACGGCGTGAAGAGACGCCGGACGGGGATCGCTTCGTCCTCGTGACGACGGACGGCGAGTACCGCTGTCGCTACGCGATCTTCGCGGTCGGGGTTGCCGAGCCGTACCGGCCCGCGACGCCGGGCATCGAGCTCGCGGTCCACTACGCCGACACCCGCGACGCTCCTTCCTATGCCGGCAAGCGGCTGTTCATCATCGGCAAGCAGAACTCCGGCTTCGAGCTCGCCACCGGGCTGCTGCAGTGGGCCAGCCGGATCTCGCTGGCGTCGCCGTCGCCGGCCAAGACCTCGATCGAGACGCATTCCCTTGTCGGGGTCCGGGCACGCTACGTCCAGCCATTCGAGGATTCCGCCCTCGGTGGCGGGGTCGACATCCTGTCTGCGAGTCTCAAGGGCATCAGCCAGCAGAGCGATGGGCTGCGGGTGGACCTCGAGCGCAGCGACAACGCGATGCCGATGAGCATCACGGCCGATGAGGTCATCGTGGCGACCGGGTTCACCTGTCCGCTGCGCGACCTGCCGTCGATCGGCGTCGCGACGTTCGGCCAGGCGCGCCTGCCCGCCCAGACCGAGTACTGGGAGAGCGCGACCGTCCCCGGAATCTTCTTCGCCGGCACCATCATGCAGGGCTCCGCGGGCCTCAAGAAGCACGGCATCCCGGCCAACTCCGGCGCGCTCCACGGCTATCGCTACAACGCCCGGGTCCTGGTGCGCCACCTCGCCGAGGAGCACTTCGGATCGGTGCTCGCCCGGCCCGAGATGGACCCCGGTGACCTGCGCGACCACCTGCTCGCGGAAGCGACCCGGGCGCCCGAGCTGTGGCATCAGAAGGCCTACCTGGCCAGCGTCGTCAGCCTCGACCCGGATGCCGGGATGCGGGACGAGGGGATCATGCCGCTGAGCCGGTTCCTGGACGACAGCCGCTCCGACGGCGTGGCGATGACGGTCGAGGCCGACGGGACGTCGATCTTCCCGGTCGTCTACGTCCGCCATGGCGGGCGCCAGGAGGAGTACGCGCTGGCGCCTGACCCGCTGCTCGACTTCGAGAGCCCGCTCTACCGGCGCGAACTCGGCACGATCCTCGACCGGCTCACCGCCGGCGCCTCAGCCGCCTGAGCCTCCTCCGGCACCAGGCCTTGCTGCTGCCGCCGCGCCGCCTCGCGGCGGCCCGGGAGCTCTAGGCGTCCCCCTCGGGCTCGAGGGTCTCCTCGATCGCATCGGCCTCGATGACCGTGTCGAGCAGCTCGTCGGCCGGCGTCAGGTAGCGATAGATTGCCCAACCGATCACCGCCCCGACAAAGGGGGCGGTGAGGAAGATCCACAGATTCTCGAGATTTCCGGCGACGACGGCCGGCGCGAGCGAGCGAGCCGGGTTCACGGATGCACCGCTGATCGGGATCCCTGCGAAATGGATGACGCTCAGGGTCAGCGGGATGATGAACACGGCCTGCTGGATCGCGCGGCGGGTGACCGTGAGGATGACGGCGACCAGGATCGCGGTGAGGACCACCTCCGTCGCGAACGCCTTCGGGGCCTCGACGCCGATGATGTTGCGGGTCGGGTCGACCGCCGCCTGGGCGACCAGCAGGAAGATCGCGAAGGACGCGGCGAAGGCGCCGATGACCTGGGCGACGACATAGCCGAGCGCGTTGACCACGTCGATTCGCCGGTCCAGCAGCGCAGCGAGCGTCACGGCCGGGTTGAAGTGACCGCCCGATGCCTCGCCGGCGATGGCGATGGCCGCCATGAGCCCGAGGCCGAAGCCGAACGGCGCGAAGCCCAGCGGGCCGGACGGCTGGTTCGAACCAACGGCGCTGACGATCGACAGCGAGCCGATCCCGACGAGGACGAAGGTGCCGACGACCTCGGCGACCAGCGCGCGGATATTCATCGTCACTCCCTCGGGCTCCGGCTGGAGGACCGGGCTTGCGGTGGGCATAGCTGGCCGGAGCCGTCCGTCGACCGGGCCCGCGAAGGATAGCGCGCAGTCGCGGCTCGACGCCCGGCGGCGCCCTACCTCGACGCCCGGCGGCGCCTGGCCGTCCGCGTGGCGGCGCCCGAGGGTCAGGCCGCGGCGCGGATGGGCTCGGGCGCCTCGTCGGCGAACGCCAGCTCGATGCCACAGGCATCGCAGCGGACGACGTCGGCGAGCGTTTCGACCCGGACGATGGCCTCGCAGCAGGGGAGCTCGATCTCGATCATGGTCGGATCCTCGGCCGACGGCTTGCCAGCTTGTCTGTCACGATGCGAATCCCAGCTGGCAAGAGGTCAGATGCAGCCGATCCCGCCCAACGTCCCGGCAATCGAGGTCACCGGGCTGCGGAAGCAGTACCGGAAGATCGAGGCGCTCGGGGGCCTCGACATGACCGTTGGGCGTAGCGAGGTCTTCGGCTTCCTGGGCCCGAATGGCGCCGGGAAGACGACCACCGTACGCATGCTCGTCACGCTCCTCGTGCCCAGCGATGGCGAAGCCGAGATCTTCGGGCACAGCGTCGTCGACGAGCCGGAGGTGGTCCGGCTC
>DASQFM010000176.1:0-5834 GCA_035633135.1 Candidatus Eiseniibacteriota bacterium | reverse complement strand
GATGAAGGTGGGGCGGAGGGTGATCGCCAGGATCTCGGCGACCACGATCTCGACGTTGTCGCTGCCGATGCCGGTTGAGACGATCGACACGCGTTGACCTCGGTACGTTCCGGTCACCGAGGCGAACTCCCGGTTTTGCCGCTCGAGCTCGACGTCATCGAGCAGGCGAGCGATCTTGGCAGTCCGTTCAGGGTCCCCAGGGAGGAGGATGTACTCGGCCAGTTCGCCTGGGCCGAGATCGATGTGATATTGCCGCTCCCCCTCTGGGAGCGCCACGCGGTGATCCGCGTTCGGCAAGTGCGCCACTCCTCCTCGTTCGCCTGCGGCTGCGAGGCTCGCGTAAGCGTAGTCGCGTGTTTGAACGAGCGTCAAGCGATTCCACGCTCAGCCCACGCTCAGCTCGTGCTCAGGCCGCTGCCTGGCGCGATCTTGCCGCACGTTCAGCGTGTCGTCGGCGGGCTCTTGCCGCCCGCTCATCCCAGGTCTGGCGCGCCCGTGGCGGGCGTCCGGCTCACTCGCCCGAGGGCCGGAGCGTGGCGAGGCGGGCCGTGATCGCCTCGCGCAGGAGCCGACGGGCGCGCCGGCGTCGTAGCAGCGTGCCAAGCAGCGAGGCCAGCGAGAGTGCGGCCATGGCCACGAGGCCCAGCGGACCCGGGTGCGGCTGGAGCACGCTCGAAACCGCATCGGCCAGGGACGCATCCGCGGGCTCGACAGGGGGCTCCGGCGACACCGACGGCCGGCCGATGGGCACGGCCTGGCCGAGATCACCGACGCGGACGAGATCGCCGGCCTCCTCCACCACGACAGCCAACGCCCCGTCGAGACGCTCGACCCGACCGCTGGCAGCGATCGCGTCGCGGACGCGCAGGTAGGGCAGGAGCTCGATGGCATCCCCGTGGAGGATGACCCGGGCGATCGCCGTGCCGTCGTCGAGGCCGAAGCCGTCGGCGGAGAGGGCCGCGATCAGCCCGCCAACGCGGACCCGTTGGCCGAGGCGCGGCAGCAGGGCGGCGAGATCCGTGTCGGGGGTGACGTCGCCGACGTTGCTGCTCGAGCCGACGCCCGCCGTGCCGGCCTCGGTGCCGCCCGGGACCGTCCGGGTCGCGGCCGCGCCGGCCGAGCCGCCGGAGCCACTGGGGCCGCTGGCGAGATCGGACGTCGTGCGCGGCAGGATCGCAAAGCGCTGGTCCGTCGCCGTCGGATAGGGACGCTTCACGATCCCCGTGACCGTGACGGACCGGCCGACGATCACCGCGGTCGACGGGATCGCCGCCCCCGCCTGGCCGAGGATGGGCATCGCCGGGCCACTCTTGCCGCCGACCAGCAGCTCGGCCCGCCAGCGGTCGCCGAGCCGTTCAACCTTGCCGATGGTGCCGCTGACCCGGATCAGGCGCCACTCCTCGGTTTCACGCGGCGGCGCCGTCCGGGACTCCGGCTGCATTGGGCCGTTGCCGGGCAGTGTCGTGAGCGTCGTCGCCCGGAGCCTCGGCGCCCCCCAGGCGTGCGCGGTCCGGCCGTCGACGAGCAGGCGCGTGCCGACTGTCGGGGCGGTGCTGCCGTCGGGCAGAAGGACCTCGATCGCAGCGGTGCCGTCCTCGATGACGATCCGGCGCCCGCTGGTGTCCAGGAGGCTCGCCCCCGCCGTAACCGTGGCGTCGACGAGGACGGCCGTTCCATCCGGCTCGCCGAGGGCCGTGGCAATGCCGATCGCTTCGGGCGTGGTGGGGGCGACGCCGTCCGCGCCGGTGGCCGATCCGCCGGCGCTGCCTGGAATGCCCTCGACTCGAACGTCCGAACGATCCCGGAGCCAGAGCCGGTACCCATCGAGGGCGGCGCTTCGCGAGGCCCGCTGGCCGACGATCCCGACGACGCGGAGCGGGCTGCCTACCGGCAGGTCGGCGATCACGAGGCCGCTCGCGGCCGTGGCCATGACCCGGAACGTGGCGCCGGCCGGATCGCGCAGGTCGATCGACAGGTCCCCGGTCGAGGATCGTTTGGCGGCGGCGGCCGCGGTCCCGACCAGCTCCACGAGGCGACCTTCCGTTGCCTCGCCGAGGTCGGCGGCGGAGATTCGGAGTGGCGAGGGCAGCTGGCCGGTGCCGGTCTCCCGGACGCCGGCGGCCAGCGGACGCAGCTCCAGCTGACCGTACGGCGCAGAGATCGGTCCGCTGACCTGCAGGGCCGACCCACGGGCCGGCGCGGTTCCCCCCGCCGGGACCCGGACGAGGAGCCCGCCGCTTGCGTCGGCCAGCGCGACGACCGAGGTCGAGCCGACGCGCGCGACTTCTGCCGAGACGATCCCGACGACGATCACCGACGACCCGATCGGCCGGCTCCGGGCGTCGCGAATCGAGATCAGGGTGCCGTTCGTGGGCGCCGGGCTGGCGGTCGGAGGAAGACTCGGCGCGGCTGAGGTACCGGGCGCCGCCGTCGGGCCTGCGCCGGACGGCGATGGTGCCGCCGTCGGCGGGCTCGAGGCGGGCGGCGACGGCGAGCCGGAGGGAGACGGCGCGGGCAGGATCTGCAGCTCGCCGAGCTCGGTGGCGTGGATGCGATACGCCGTGGTGCCGGTGCCGCTGCTGTCCCGCTGGCCGACCGGGCCGATCACGGCCACTCGAGTGCCCGAAGGGATGGCTACTGAACCCAGCGCCGCGGGTCCAACGATGGCGCGGACGGCGCCGCTGCCGTCGTCGACAAGGATCCCCAGGCCATCCGCGTAGCTCGTCGGCGAACCGATAGTCGTCCCGATCACCTGCACGCGGCGGCCCTCGACAGCCTCCCCGATGCTCCCGGTCGGCAGGTCGATCGGATCGGGCAGCGAGGCTTGTCCGAGTACCGCGATGTCCGCCAGTGACATCCGCAGCGTTCGCGCCGCATAGCGGTCTACCAGCGTGCCCGGGACCAGGATCACGGTCCCCGCGGGCAGACCCACGGCGGGCACCGCGTCGAGGTACAGCGCGATCCCGGCGGTGTCGTCCTGGACGAATCCGACGCGCCCCGAGTCGAGCGCGCCGAGCTTCGTCGTGAGCACGCCGGAGATCGTGGCCGGCGAGTCGTTGGCTTGGGCTCGGGCCTCGGCGATCGACACGGTCGCGCCCGGCGTAGTGGATGGCGCCACCGACGGCAGCGAGGCGGAGGGCGACGCTGTCGGGCCCTCGCTTGCGCTTGGCGCGGCAGTGGGGCTGGAGCTCGGTGCCGACGTCGGGCTCGAGCTCGGCGGTGAGGTCGGAGCATGGCTCGTCCCCGGACTGCCGGAGGCCGTCGGTAGAGGTCCAATCGGTGGGCTCGCCGACGCGGCCGGCGTGGGCGCCGCGGTCGGAGTGCTCGGGGAGGGATCTGCCGTCGGTAATCCGCTCGACGCGGTGGGCGCGGCGAAGGATTCCGAGGGACCAGGTGACGAATCACCGGGCACAGAGCTACTCGGGACCTCGCTCGTCCCGCTGCTCGGCGACATGCCTGCCGATCCGCCCGCGTCGGGAGGGGCGGTGGAACCGGTGGGCTCAGGGCTCGGCCAGGGTGGGGTCGCCGGCACCGGCGGCGCCGCGAGGCCCTGCGGGTTGGGCGACGACTGAACGAACCAGTCAGCAGCGTTGTCGTTGCTGTCGGTCGTGTTGCCGGCGAGACCGCCCGGCCGCCGTTCCAGGCTGCTCGAGGCCGGCGGCGCGGGCGCCGTCGCCGACTCGAGGAAGCTGTTCGTGGCGTCGCCCCAGCCGACGGCGTCGACAGGTGCGCCGGCGACCAACCGCAGGACCACCGCCCCGCCCGTCGCTGCCAGCCCGCCGCTGTAGGCCAGGTTGCCGATCGCCGCGTAGGCACCGGCGCTGTTGACGATCAGGAGATGGCGACCAGGCTCGAGGGGCTGCGAACCGGTCCACGTCGCCTTGCGGGTGATGGTCCCGCCCGTCGAGGTGACGTAGACGACCTCCAGGCCCGCCAGATCGACCGTGGCACCGCCCGCGTTGGTGAGCTCGATGAACTCGTCGGAGGCCGACGCACCGCTCGTCTGCACTTCGGACAGCAACAACATGGCGGTCGGCCAGGTCGTTTCGTTGAGCCTCGCCGACGGGCTGACCGAGCCGACAGCCACCCCGACGATCGAGAGCACGATCGCCACGGCACCGAAGATCGCCATCCGAACGCGTTCCACCGCCGCGGTTCCTCCTGGCGGGGAGCGCTGAGCACCGGGCGGGACGGCAGAACACCGGACGGGACTGCAGAGGCCGTTCTAGCAGGGCAGACTGGCTCGGCACCCTGCGGGCGGGTATCGCCGACTCATCGGCGGCTCGCCAGTGACTCATCGGCAGCTCATCGGCGACGCACCGACTGCTCGTCGGCGGCACGCCCACCGGTTCCCCACCAGCCATCAGGTACGATGCGAGGCCGCGACGCGGCACGTGGAGCTCGCGGCATCCAGGCGTCCTTCCGAGGTGAGACCGTGGCTCGCGCCAAGCAGACCGTTCGCGCCGAAGCGCGGCGCCGCTATCGCCAGGCCAACCGGCTCGAGGCCGAGGCGCCGGCGAACGTGCTGGGCGACGACGACGGTGCCACCGACGCGCCGCCCCGGGCGAAGGCCGCCCCTGCCGATCGGCCGAGCATTGGCTCGTCCTTCCGGAACGCCTACCGACCGGCCAATGTCCGCGAGGACATCGCGCTCCTGCCGCAGCTCCTTCTGACGCGGGCCTTTCTGGCCGCTTCGGCCCTCGTCGTGATCGCCGCCGTCTTCGTCGCGGTCCTGCCGACGAATACCCTGGCCGGCTTTGCGTTCCAGACGTTCGTGCTTCCACCGGCCATCGCCCCGATCTTCGTGGCGGGGTTCTTCGCGCCGCGAGCGAGCTATCTGATCGGCCTGTTCGTGAGCCTCATCGACGTGGTGGCCTACGCCTTCCTGGTCATCGTCGTCGCGCCGACGATCGGGACCACCATTACGACGGGGCCCGATGTTGTGACCCTGGTGGGGACGGCACTCCTCGTGGGCCCGACCTCAGGCATCCTGTTCGCCTCGGCAGCGGCCTGGTACCGCCGCTTCCTGGCGCTCTCGAGCCGACGCCGGCAGCCGGGCGGCGCTCGCGGCAGATCGAAAGCGAAGGCTCCGGGCCGCCGCTAGCTGTTCGCCAACGCGCCCATCAGGGTCAGCCGAGACGCCGCATCCCGGCATGACCGAGCTGCCGGACGCCATCGGGGGATTCAGGACCGCCGAGCGGGCGGGCCACGTCGACCAGCGGCCGGACCTCGTGGGCCACGACGTTCACGACCGATGACTCGCGCTGCAGCTCGCCGTCCACCAGCAGCAGGGCATGTCGCCGGACCACGCCGCGGAGGCGCGCCCAGGTATCCGGCCAGAGGGTCACGTTGACCATGCCGGTTTCGTCCTCGAGCGCCAGGAACACGGTCCCGCGGGCGGTCATCGGGTGCTGGCGCGTGACGACCAGGCCGCCGAGCCGAAGCCTGCCCGGGCGCCGTTCCGCCAGCGCCGAGTTGGGCACGGCGCCCAGCTGCTCGAGCGCCGGCCGGAAGAGCGAGATGACCTGGCGGCGAGCATCGAGACCGACGACCCCGTAGCTGTCGCCCACCCGCTCCCGCTCCGTGATGGGCGGCAGGGCGGGCGCCTCGGTGGCCGGCAATCGCAGGTCCATAGGCCGACCGGCGGCAACCGAGCGGCGACCCTTCACCCGGGTCGCGGCTCGCAGGGACTTGCCATCGAGGCGGCCACGGGCGGCGCCGGCCACCTCCCGCAGCTGCCACAGCAGCTCGCGCCGGGGGCGGCCGAGCGAATCCAGGGCGCCGGTCCGGATCAGCCGTTCGATCGTCTCCTCGGGCAGGCCGGTTCGCTCGAC
>DASQFM010000175.1:0-8699 GCA_035633135.1 Candidatus Eiseniibacteriota bacterium | reverse complement strand
GGGGGCTCGTGCAGGCGATCCTGTCCGTGCCCCTGGACGGTGCGGTCTGGGCCGCCGTGCTGGCGATGCAGAACGTCGTCGCCGTGGCCGTCCTGGTCTCGATCGGCTGGGCGTTCGAGCGGCGGCTGATCTCGAGGCCAGCCCGCCTGACCTACAACCGCGACGCGCTGGTGATCCTGTCGATGATCGGGGGGCTCGTCGCGGCCGAGCTGTTCGCCCAGGTCTTCGAGATCGCGCGCTACGGCGACCAGCCGGGGGCGTTCATCGCCACGTTCCTCGCGCTGCCGCTGCGGGGGCTCGATCCTCGATTCCTCGAAGCCGCCTTCAGCGTCCTGTGGTGGCTCCACATCGGGATCGTCGCGGCGTTCCTCGTCTACCTGCCGTCGAGCAAGCACCTCCATATTGCGACCAGCTTCTTCAACATCTACTTCCGAAAGCTCCGGCCGCGCGGCGAGCTGCCGGCGATGGACCTGGAGAAGGAGGACGCGACCTTCGGGGTGCGGACGCTGGCCGACCTCGGCTGGAACGATCTCCTCGACGGCTTCACCTGCACCGAATGCGGCCGCTGCCAGCAGGCCTGCCCGGCCTGGAACACCGGCAAGCCGCTCAACCCCAAGACCTTCATCATGGGCATCCGGGACATGGCGGTCGAGGCCGAGGAAGGCCTCTCGCTGATCCCGAACTCGCCGCTCGTGCGGGAGACCTACGGCCTCGACGACAGCCTCCAGCCCGAGCGGCTGATGGCGCCGATCGTCGACACGGCCATCCCGTACGACGCCGTCTGGGACTGCGTGACCTGCGGCGCGTGCGTCGAGGCCTGCCCGGTGCTGATCGAGCACGTCGACAAGATCGTCGACCTGCGGCGGAACCTCGTCCTCGAGGATTCGCGCTTCCCGACCGAGCTGAACACCGCCTTCCGGAACCTGGAGGGCGTCGGCAACCCGTGGGGCCAGCCCCCGGCGAGCCGGACCGACTGGACGAAGATGCTGCCGTTCGAGGTGCCGACCGTCGCCGACCTGGCCGCCGCGGGCCGGCTCGAGGAGATCGAGGTGCTGTACTGGGTCGGCTGCGCGGCCGCCTTCGACGAGCGCAACCGCAAGGTCGCTCGCGCCTTCGCAACCTGCCTCAACGCAGCAGGGATCCGCTTCGCCATCCTCGGCCAGGAGGAGTCGTGCACCGGCGACCCGGCTCGGCGGATGGGCAACGACTACGTCTTCCAGCTGCTCGCCAGCGGCAACGTCGAGACGCTCAATCGCTACCGGATGGGGGAGCGGACGATCGTCACGGCCTGCCCGCACTGCTTCAACTCGATCGGCAACGAGTACGGCCAGCTGGGCGGCCAGTTCCGGGTCATCCACCACTCGGCCTTCCTGCGCGAGCTCCTGGCGAACGGTCGGCTGCGGGTGATCGACGTCGACGGCGCCGGGCAGGCGGGTGGCGCCGGTGGCACGGCCGACGGCAGACCGACTGAGGGCGCCGCGAGGTCCGTGACCCTCCACGACTCGTGCTACCTGACGCGCTACAACGGCATCGTGGAGGAGCCGCGGGAGATCCTCGGCGCGCTGCCGGGGATCGAGCTGCGGGAGATGGAGAACCGCGGCAAGAACACGTTCTGCTGCGGCGCGGGCGGCGGCCGGATGTGGATGGAAGAGACCCGCGGCACGCGGATCAACGAGTCGCGAACGGCCCAGGCGCTCGCCACCGGCGCCGGCACGGTCGCGACCGAGTGCCCGTTCTGCATGACGATGATGAAGGACGGTCTCGAGGCAGCCGACGCCAACGTGGGTGGCGCGGTGAAGGCGATCGACATCGCCGAGCTCCTGGCCGAATCGCTGGCGCCCACCCAGCCCGCCGGCCGGTCCCTGCCGGTGCTCCAGTAGGGGGTGCCGGCTTCGCCTCCAAGGTGGCCCGACGCAAGCCGTCGGGTCGCGGGAAAATCGGCGGTGGCACAGCGGAAATCGGCTGATTCGTCGATCTCCGACGCTGACTGCAGGATTGCGACTAGCTTCCTGCATCCGATGCACCTAAGCGACACCGGGGCCCCCTGGCACGTCACGATCCAGCACTGGGCGCAGGTTCAGGCCGGGGACGACCGCTGTTCTGTCGCAAACCTGCGGCCGATGTCGTTTCGCGACGGATTCCGGGTCTCTTTGCTGGTGACCACGTCAGATAGGTGCATCCAATGCAGTTCGCGCCGTCATACGGTCGCGCCCGCCCAGGTCGTGGAAGTGAGCGGCCTGTCAAGGGCTGCGCCCTCGGCTGGCGCGGGCCCAGCCCCCTTGGCGGGACGGGGCCGCTAGCATGCGCAAGGTGTCCACAACCCCCGCCCCGTCGGCGACCTACCGCCTGACCGAGGAGCAGGTCCTGCTGCGGGACACGATCCGGCAGCTGGCCGACGAGCGGATCGCGCCGCGGGCGGCCGAGATCGATCGAACCGCCGAGTTCCCGGAGGACATCCGCCAGCTGCTTGCCTCGCAGGACGTGCTAGCCCTGCCGTTCCCGACCGAGCACGGCGGCCTCGGGGCGGACCTGCTGACGATCTGCGTGGCCATCGAGCAGATCGCCCGGGCGTGCGCCACCTCGAGCCTAATCCTGATCGTCCAGGAGCTCGGTGCCCTGCCGCTGCTCATTGCCGGCTCGGAGGAGCAGAAGGCGCGCTGGTTCCCGGACCTCGCCTCCGGAAAGACGCTGGCTGCGTTCGGGCTGACCGAGCCCGAGGCCGGCTCCGATGCCGCCGCCACCCGGACGCGCGCGGTCCGCGACGGCGATGCCTACGTCATCAACGGCACGAAGCGGTTCATCTCCAACGGAAGCGTCGCCGGGCTGGTGACGGTCTTCGCGGTCACCAGCCCGGAGGCACCGCGCCACCGCCGCCTCTCCTGCTTCGGCGTCGAGGTCCCGACCGAGGGTTTCCGGGTCGCCCGGCTCGAGCACAAGATGGGCATCCGTGGCAGCCCGACTGCCGAGCTCACCTTTCAGGACGTCCGTGTCCCGGCGGCCAACCGGATCGGCGAGGAGGGCCAGGGCTGGGACATCGCGATGGGGACACTCGACCGGTCCCGGCCGGGGGTCGCGGCCCAGGCGGTCGGCCTGGCCCAGGGCGCCCTCGAGGTGGCCGTCGCCTACGCCCGCGATCGAAAGCAGTTCGGGCAGCGGATCGGCGACTTCCAGATGATCGGTGCGATGCTGGCCGACATGGACGCCCGGACCGAGGCCGCCCGGCAGCTGCTGTACAAGGCCTGCGTCGAGATCGAAGCCGGTGCGCCTGATGCCTCGCGCTGGTCGGCGGCCTGCAAGCTCGTCGCCGGAGACACGGCCATGGCCGTCACCACCGACGCCGTCCAGGTCCTCGGCGGCTACGGCTACATCGACGAGTTCCCGGTCGAGCGGATGATGCGCGACGCCAAGATCACCCAGCTATACGAGGGCACGCAGCAGATCCAACGGCTCGTCATCTCGCGGGCCCTGCTCGGGCGGGAGGGCTAGGCGTGGCGCTGCGGATCGTCGTCCTCACCAAACCCGTCCCCGATCCGGCCGCAGCAGCAGAGAAGTTGGGGCCAGACAGCCGTCTCGACAGGGCCGCCTCGCCCGCGGTCATCAACGGCAATGACGAGTACCTCCTCGAGGCCGCGCTGAAGCTCGCCGACGCGCAGGGCGCCGAGATCACGCTCCTGACGATGGCGCCGGCCGGCGGCATCGAGACCATGCGCAAGGGCCTGGCCATGGGGGCCCACCGCGGGGTCCTCGTCACCGACCCGGCGCTGGGTGGATCCGATGTCCTTTCGACCGCGCGCGTTCTTGCCGCGGCCCTCGGGGAGCTCGAGTACGACCTCGTGTTCGCCGGCTTTGACACCTCCGACGGGGTCGGCGGTGTCGTCGGCGCGGCGGTCGCAACCCTGCTCAAGCTGCCGTACCTGTCCTCGGCCGCCCGAATCGAGCCCGACGCCGAGGGCGGCAAGGTCCGCGTGCGCCGGATCAGCCCGACCGGCTTCGACCTCCTCGAGGCGCCGATGCCGGCGCTCATCGTCGGGACGCAGCTGCTCGGCGAGCCGCGCTACCCATCGCTGAAGGGAATCATGGCGGCCCGGTCGAAGGAGGTCGTCACGAAGTCGCTGGCCGACCTCGGCCTCGATGGCGAGCAGATCGGCGGCGCCGCGTCGGCGACGCTCGTCACCGGCAAGCGCACGCCGCCGCCGCGGGCCGCGACCCGGGTCGTCCGCGGCACTCCCGCCGAAGGCGCGAAGGAGATCGTCGACCTCCTCGCCTCGCGGAGGCTGGTCTGATGGCGAGGCTGCCCTGATGGCCGGGATCTGGGTCATCGCCGAGACGAACGCCGACGGCTCGCTGGCGCGCAGCGGTGCCGAGATCGCGACGCTGGCCCGCAGCCTCGGCGAGGCTGCTTCGATCGAGGCGACCGGCCTTGTCATCGAGCCCGATCCGGCAGCCGCCGCGAAGGAGCTCGCGACATACGTCCCACGCGTCATGGCGGTCACCGAGCCGTCCGCCGCCGATCACACGTGGTCGCAGGTTGCCGCCCAGCGGGCCGCGGAGCTGATCGACACCGAGGGTCCCACCCTGATCCTGACCGGCGCGGGACCGGACGGGCGGGACGTCGCCGGCACGCTCCTGGCGCTGCTGGGTGGTGGCGTCCTGGTGAACGCCACCGCGGTGACCTGGGAAGACGGCGAAGCGGTCGAGATGAGCGTGTTCGGCGGCAAGCTCGTGACGACGTCGGCCTTTGCCGAGTCGATCGGTGCGAGGATCGTCACCGTCCGCCCGAACGTGGTCACGGCCGAGCCGGCCGCATCACCCGGCAAGGTCGAAACGGCCGCGCCGAAGGGGGAGCTGACCCTGCCGGCCGTGGTCATCGTCGAGCGGATCGAGGAAGCGGCGGCTGCCGCGCCCATTGAGGAAGCGCGGATTATCGTCGCCGGCGGTCGCGGGGTCGGCAGCGCGGAGGGTTTCGCCCTCGTCGGACAGATCGCCGAGGCCCTCGGCGGGGCCGTCGGGGCCACTCGCGCCGCCGTCGACTCCGGCTGGATCCCGTACGCCCAGCAGATCGGCCAGACCGGCAAGATCGTGAAGCCGAAGCTCTACCTCGCCCTCGGCATCTCAGGCGCGATCCAGCACAAGGTCGGGATGCAAACCGCCGAGACGATCATCGCCGTGAATCGTGATCCGGACGCACCCATCGCCGAGTTCGCCGACCTGCTGGTCGTGGGCGACCTGTTCGAGGTCGGCAAGGCCGTCCTGGAGGAGTTGGGTGCGCGCAAATCGACGACGTGAGCGGCCGCCCGGGGGCTAGCCAGCCCCGTATCTAGTGGTATGATCCCCGCACACCACAACCCGTAGTGGTGCGAGGAGGAACGGAATCGGATGCGATGCCCGGCCTGCGGTGGTAGCGACACCCGCGTCGTCGACTCACGCGACCTGGACGATGCGGCGACGATCCGCCGTCGCCGCGAGTGCAACTCGTGTGCGACCCGATTCACCACCTACGAACGGATCGAGGCGGCCCGCCTCGTGATCGTCAAGCGCGACGGCACCCGCCAGGAGTGGGATCGCGAGAAGCTCGCCTCGGGATTGCGCAAGGCGCTGACGCGCCGGCCGGTGCCCGACGGCGCCGCCGAGCAGGCCGCCGACCAGATCGAGGCCCAGCTGCGCTCCGAGGGCATGACCGAGGTGCCGTCCTCGAGGGTCGGCCAGCTGGCCATGGCGAAGCTGCAGGCCCTGGATCACATCGGCTACATCCGGTTCGCCAGCGTCTACGAGAGCTTCGAAGGTCTCGAGGATCTCAAGCGCGAGGTTGACAACCTGTACGCGCAGAAGGGCTCGAAGACCTCGGCTCGCTGAAGCGCCCAGCCCATGGCGTCCGACCTGACCCCCCGTCGCGGTCAGTCATGCCCGGATCGTAGCGCGACCGCCCGTGGGAGTCGGACCGGACCACGTGCCGCATGCGATCATCGGGACTGCATGAGCGTCCTCTCCGACCGCGACATCCGGGCGTCCATCGACGGCGGCCAGATCGTCATCCGGCCGTACGATGCGGTCGATCTGCAGCCGTCGTCGATCGATCTCCACCTCGACCGCCGGTTCCGCGTGTTCCGCAACAACCGCTACCCGTACATCGATGTCCGGGCCCCGCAGCCGGATCTGACGGAGCTGCTGACGGTCGCCGACGACGAGCCGTTCGTCCTCCACCCCGGCGAGTTCGTGCTCGGCTTGACCCTCGAGTGGGTCGAGCTCCCGAATGATCTGGTTGCCCGCTTAGAGGGTAAAAGTTCTTTAGGGCGCCTCGGGCTCCTCATCCACTCGACCGCGGGGTACGTCGATCCGGGCTGGAAGGGCAACCTGACGCTCGAGCTGTCGAACGTTGCCAATCTCCCGATCGCGCTGTATTTCGGCATGAAGATTGGGCAGATCAGTTTCTTCCGGATGACCAGCCCGGTCGATCGGCCCTACGGCAGCCCCGAGCTCGGCTCGAAGTACCAGGGCCAGTCCGAGCCGACGGCGTCTGCGTACCACCGCGACTTCACCCGCGCCGAGCGCGAGGCGACGCCGGGCGGCCGCGGGCCGGATTCCTCCGGCAGCTAAGCGCCGCGACGCCGACTAGCGCCTGAGGGGTCCAACACCGATGGCGATCAACGACGCGGTCGACTGGTCCTCCGATCTCGGCAGCGGAACACGCGTCGCGCTGATCCAGGCGGGGACGTTCCGGTCCGACGCCGGGGCGCTGTTCGGTCCGGTGCCGCGCGTCCTGTGGGACCGCCTGGTTGTCAATGAGATCGATCGGGAGCACCGGCTCCTACAGGCGCTGAACTGCCTGATGGTCGAGACCCCAGCGGGTCGCGTGCTGATCGAAACCGGGATCGGCGAGCGGGTCAGTGACAAGGTCCGGGAGAGGCAGGGCTACCAGGGACTGCCGATCGTGCCGGCCCTCGAGGCGGCCGGCTTCGATCCCGCGACCGTCGACGTCGTGGCGATGAGCCACCTTCACTTCGACCACGCCGGCGGCCTGCTGCGAGCCGACGGGTCGAAGGCGTTCCCGCGCGCGCGGATCGTCGCCCAGCGCGCCGAGTGGGAGATCGCGCTCGACGACAACAGCCGCATCGTCGCCTCGTACGACCAGCCCGAGATCCGGTTGGTCCGCGAATGGGGCGAGGCCGGCTGGGTCCATGGCGAGGTGGAGCTGCTGCCGGGCGTTTCCGTTGCTCTTACCGGTGGCCATTCGAAGGGGCACCAGGCGATCGTCGTCCGTGCGCCCGGCGCGACGCCGCTGGCGTTCTTCGGCGACCTCGGGATGCGGCCCTGGAGCGCGAACCCGCGCTGGGTAAGCTCGTTCGACGACTTCCCGCTCGATTCGGTGGCCGTAAAGGGCGAGCTGTTCCGGCGTGCTGCCGAGGAGGCCTGGACGATCGTCCTGAGCCACGAACCGGTGACCCCCGTCGGCGTCCTCGTCGCGAATCGCGACCGCTATCGCTTCATGCCCAGGTAGGACCCGCCGTGACGCGGCCGGCGGTGGCGTCGCCGTGGCATCCGGGTCGAGGATGCGATCGATGAGCCGCCGCACCGACGTACCCGATCCGGTCTTGTTCGGGCGAGAGACTGAGCTCGGCCAGGTACGGGAGTTCATCGTCCGCCGCGAAGGCAGTCCCGCCTCGTTGCTCCTGGTTGGCGAGCCGGGCATCGGGAAGTCGTCGATCTGGACCGCCGGCCTGGCGATGGCCCGCTCGGCGGGCGTTACCGTTCTCCAACATCGGGCGGTGCAGGCCGAGGCTGCATGGGCCTTCGCCGGACTCGGTGACCTGCTCGGCGATGCCATCGGAGACGTTCTGCCTGCGCTTGCCCAACCGAGATCGCGCGCGCTGAGCGTTGCCCTCCTGCTCGAGGACCCTGGGGAATTCCCGTCCGACCCGCATGCGCTCGGCTTGGCGACGCGGGACGCGCTTCGCCTGCTCGCGGCCCGTAACCCGGTGCTCATCGCGATCGACGACCTGCAGTGGTTGGATCCCGGAAGCTCGGCGGTCCTTGCGTCAGCGGTCCGGCGCGGTGCCGACGAACGGGTCGGGTTGCTCGCGACGAGCAGGGTCCCGGCCCAATCGTCCGCAACGGGCCTGGAGGCGGTCTTCGCGTCGTCCGCGCGCGTGATCGGGATCGGCCCGCTCAGCCTGACGGCGCTCTCCCACCTGCTCGCCGCCGAGCTCGAGCTTCACCTCGCGCGGCCGAGGCTCACGCAGCTCTGGGAGCTCACCAGCGGGAACCCGCTGTTCGCCCTGGAGATCGGGCGCGAGCTCGTGCGGACGCGCAGCGTGCTGGAGCCGGGGCAGCCGCCGCCCGTCTCCGACGACCTCCAGGTCCTGCTGGCAGCGCGTCTGGCGCGGTTGAGCCCGGACACGCGTCGGGTCCTCACGACCGCGGCGGCCATGACGCGCCCAACGGTCGATGCCCTTGCGAGGATCCACGGCGAGCCGCGGGTGGCGACCGCGATCGCCGAAGCGACCGTCCAGTCGATTGCTGCGGTGCGAGGAGGCCGCGTCCACTTCGCTCATCCCCTCCACGCTTCGGTCGCGCTGGGTCAACTCTCGACTGGGGACCGCAGGCGCCTGCACCGGAGGATCGCTGCCGAGGCGGACGACCTCGAAGACCGAGCCAGGCATCTCGCCCTCGCGTCGGGCCCCGGTGCGGAAGTCGCCCGGATC
>DASQFM010000174.1:0-2908 GCA_035633135.1 Candidatus Eiseniibacteriota bacterium | reverse complement strand
GCTTTGGCCGCCTCGGATCGAATGCCGTTCGTCACGAGCAGGACGAACGGATCGCTGTCGCCGCCGGAGATGTAGCCGACGCGCACCGGTTCCGTCGACACAGACGGCGCGACAGTCGCCTCCGCGGATGCCGGGACCGAGGCCGGCGCGTTCGTGCCGGACTGGCTCGTACAGGCGACGGCGGCGACCGTCAGGACCGCCAGCAGGACCCCGAGACCACGACGATTCCCGACTGACCGCATCGCGTCGCCCTCCTCCGTGCCTGTCCCGGCGGGCGCTCTGCGCCAGCCCGGGAACGACCCCGGAAACGTTACCACGCCGATTCGGGCGGCTGATACCCTTTTCGACCGAAGGAGCCGCCGATGAGCGATGCAGCAGGCTGGATCGAGGCGATGCTGGTCGAGGCCGCGGGACCCGAGGCCGCCCCAGTCGGGGCCCCCGGCGCCGGAGCCACAACCGAGGCTGCTGGGGCCAAAGCCCCTATCGCTGTCACCGGAGCCGAAACCGCCCGCGCCGTCGGAGGCGAGAGGGCCGGAGGCGCGGTGGACACGGCGCTTCCCGACTCGGAGATCCTCCGCTTCTCCCCGATCCTCGGCCGCCGGATCAGGTCCGACGGATCCTGGGACGACGCCGCGATCTCAACCTACCGCAAGGCTCGCGAGGCGATCGAGGCCGGGGAGTGGACCGCCGCAGCCGAGTACGTCGACTTCTTCGTGGACGAAGCGGCGGTCATCTATGGCTTCTTCCGGGGCCTGATCCCTGACGCGATCGGCTTTCTCGAGCGCCGTGGCGCCACCCGCAAGCAGCTCCGGGAGGTCAACCGCCGCCTGCTGGGCCTCATCAGGCTGCCGGACGGTCGGCCGTTCGTGGCCCGCCGGCGGTGGGCCGAGTTCCAGGGCCAGGTCCGGCTGTGCACGTTGGCCTGCGGCTCTGCCGATCGGGCGGCAGCGCTCGCCCATCTCGCGGACCTCAAGGAGACCTGGCGCCAGATCCAGGACCGTGACGTCGACCACCTCTATGGGCTGCTGAACGAGGCAGCGGTCTGGTGGGGCGAGGCCATCGTGGGCGAGTTCTGGGACGCGATCATCAATCCCCTGTTCGAATCGCGGTACGCGAAGTTCGACATCCGCCAGAACGCCTGGCAGAACTCCCTCTGGACGAACGTCTACCTCGCGTTCGAGTCCATGCGAGGCCACCTGGTCGGCCCGGACCGGGACGGGACGATGGAGTTCAGCGAGGACGCGGATCGGTTCACGTGGCGCTTCGACCCCTGCGGCAGTGGCGGCCGATCGCTTCGCGGCGACCCCATCGAAGGCGCACCGCCGCGGATGGAGCCGCCGTTCAACTACGGGGTCACCATCGAGGAATTCGACTTCGCCTGGAACAAGAAAGGCGTCTGCTACTACTGCGTGAACTGCTGCGTCGTGATGCAGCTGATGCCGATCGACAAGTTCGGCTACCCCGTGAGAGTCGTCGAACCGCCGACCTATCCGGCCAACACGGACGTCAAATGCACCTGGCACGTCTACAAGGACCCAGCGGCCGTGCCCGAGCGCTACTACACCGATGTTGGGCGCCGGAAACCAGCCTCCCTCGGGGGGCCGGCCGATGGGACCAACGGCGCCGACGTGGCGGATGGCGCCGACGTGGCCGACAAGCGCGACAGCTGAGGCCGGCCACGCCGGCCGCACGGGAGGACAGCCCTTGCGCACGATCCGCCTCGTCCTCTGCGGCGTCGGTGGGGTCGGCCGGAACATGGTCCGAGTCAGCCGGGAGCGACCCGGGATCGCGATCGTCGCCGCCTACAGCCGCGATCCGAAGCTCCTCGGACAGGATGTCGGCGAGCTGGCTGGGGGCGATCCGACCGGGGTCCGGGTGACGGAGCGGGCCGAGGCGCTGTCGACGCCGGCCCACGCGCTGCTGATCGCGTCGACCTCGTTCCTGCGCGACGTCGAGACCGACATCCGGTCCGGCATCGACGCCGGCCTCGACGTGATCTGCACGGCCGAGGAGATGGCCTACCCGTGGGAGGTCGACCGGGCTACCGCCGATTCACTGGACGCTGCAGCGCGTGCGGCCGGCGTGACGGTCATCGGGGCGGGCGCGAACCCCGGCTACATCTACGAGGTCGTCGGCCTGGCGTTGACCGGCGCCGTCTGGCGGGTCGACCGGATCGCGGTCCGCCGGGTCGTCGACCTGTCGGGCTTCAGCGCCGGCGTGCAGCGTCGCCTCGGGATCGGCTTCGATCCGGCGACGTTCTCCGAGAAGGTCCGCGACCATCTCGTCTTCGGCCACATCGGCTTCCCGCACACGATCCGGACGTTCGGCCACCGCCTTGGGGTCACGGTCGAGCGTATCGAGGAGACCGTCGAGCCCATCCTGGCCGACCATCCGATCACCTCGACCGCGGTTGCCGTCGCGCCGGGCGAGTCCGCCGGCCTGCACCAGCGGACCACCGGGATCGTCGCCGGCGAGCCCTGGTTCAGCGCCGAGTTCATCGGCCACGTCGAGCCGGCGGCGGCCGGCCTCGAGCCGAAGGACTCCTACGAGATCGACGGGCTGCCGAACGTCCGGGCGGTGGTCTCCCCGGGCTTCAATCCGCAGTGGACCACCGCCGGCGCCCTCGCCAACATCCTGCCCCTCGTGATCGACGCGCGGCCGGGCCTGATCTCGGTCACCGATCTGCCAATTCCCACGCCATGGACCTGACCGAGGAGGACCGACGATCGTGAACGAGCCGATCATCGAAGCGCCGCACCCTGAACGCGTCGCCATCATCACCGGCGCCGGGGGCGGCCTCGGCGGGGCCGTCGCCCGGCTGCTGGCCGAGGCGGGAACCTACCGCCTGAGCCTGGTCGACAACCGGATCGAAGCGCTGGAGGAAGTGACCGCCGATGTCGCGTCGATG
>DASQFM010000173.1:0-3505 GCA_035633135.1 Candidatus Eiseniibacteriota bacterium | reverse complement strand
GGCCAAAGCCGGCGTCGTGCTGTCGGAGTGCGACAGCCAATTCGATGCCGATATCGCCCTGGCCTGTGCCCGCACCCTCAGCGCGAACAACCTCGCCTCGATGATCAACTGGCAGTTCTATCCCGACTCGGCGCCGGCCATCTGCGAGGCCTACGGCAACCTGCCGACCGTGGCCATCGACACCCCCGAGAAGCCGTGCCAGAAGGTGTTTGTCGGCGCCGACAACCGGGAGGCGGGTCTCATCGCCGGAAAGGGCCTGGGAGACTTCGCCAAGACGAAGTTCTCGTGCGCCTACGACGCCTACATCTCCCTGGACTTCCCGGTCATCGCCGAGGTCAACGCGGCGCGCGCGGGCGGCAGCAAGGAAGGCTTCGAGGGTGTCTGCGGCGCGGTCCCGGCCGACAAGTACTACTCGGTCGACACGTTTGCCGGAGGCCCGGACCAGAACGAGAACGCGCGCCGCCAGGTGACCGACATTCTCACCACCCTGCCGGACGCCAAGACCATCCTGATCATCTCGCCGAACAGCGACGGAGCCGCCCTCGCGGCCCTCGGGGCTGCCGACGTGGCGGGCCGCAAAGACCAGGTGTGGATCGTGGCCCACGGCGCCGATCCGAGCTCCCTCGACGTGATCCGCGACGAGCCACAATGGATCGGTGACGTGGCCTACTTCCCCGAGAAGTACGGCGAGCTCATCGTCCCGCTGGCCGTGTCGCTGGCCAAGGGCGAGTCCGTGCCCGACCAATCGCTGGTCACCCATATCTTCATCGACCGGACCAACATCGACCAGTTCTACCCGAAATAGTGGTCTGCGACCGCCGGGCCTTCGCCCGCGGAGACGGTGAGCCGGTCCGTCCGTGCGGGCCGGCTCAATCAAGCCGACGCGCGGCCGCGTGATGAACGCGCCCGGCGAAGTCCCCGCCGATGTCCCCGCGGCAGCGGAGGCCGAACGCGTCGCCACGTCGCCCAGGCTGAGCAGCATTCGCCTTCGGAAGGCGGTGCTGACCCCGACGACCGCCCGGATCGCGGCCCTCATCGCCGTCTGCGTGTTCTTCTCGATCACCAACCAGTACTTCCTCTCGTCGAGCAACCTCCTGAACATCGTCCTCAACACAGTCGTCGTCGGGATCGTGGCGGCGCCGTTGACGTTGCTCCTGGTCGCCCGGCAGGTCGACCTGTCCGTCGGATCGGCAGTCGCCCTGTCGGCGATCACGCTGGCGGTGGTGGTCGAGGGAGGCTACGGACTCGCGGTCGGCGTCGTGGCGGCGATGGCGGCGGCCATGCTGGTTGCCCTGGTCAACGCATTCGCGATCACGAAGCTTCGAGTGAACTCGATCGTCGCCACCCTCGGCACGCTCGCCGCCTTCCGCGGCCTCGCCAAGCTGGAAGGGTCGGGCCGGAACATCCGGGTGGACGACTTCGACCTGCTGGGGCGCACCCGGCTCGACATCCTGGGCATCCAGGTGCCGCTCGCCGTCTTCATCCTGCTTGGCATCCTGGCGCTCTTCTGGTTCCTCATGAGCCAGACGCGTTACGGCCGCCACATGTACGGGATGGGCGCCAATCCAAAGGCGGCCCTGCTTGCGGGGATCAACCTCCAGCGCAACGTCGTCATCGGCTTCCTGCTGACCGGGCTCACGGTCGGGCTCGCGGCGCTGATCGCGGTGTCGCAGATCGGCGCCGTCGCCCCGACCACGGGCCAGGGCCTCGAGCTCCTCGCGATCACCGGCATCATCCTCGGTGGCGCGAGTCTCGCCGGTGGTCGAGGCACCATCCCCGGAACGATCACCGCCATCCTGATCCTCGCCGTCCTCGACAACGGCCTGACCCTGTCGCGGATCACGTCGTTCTGGCAGGAGGTCTTCCGGGGGTCGCTGCTCGTCGCGGCGGTCGCGCTGGACCAGGCGCGGCTCGCCCGGGGCAAGCCGGACGTGCGGTTCGAGCTGTGATGGAGCACCCCCTGCTCGCCGTTCAGGGAGTCAGCAAGAACTACGGCGCCGTGGAGGCGCTGAAGGACGTCAGCTTCAAGCTCGATCGCGGCGAGGTCGTCGGGCTGGTCGGCGACAACGGCGCCGGCAAGTCGACACTGGTCAAGTGCATCGCCGGCGTCCTCCGGCCGACCGCCGGCGAGATCCATCTTGAAGGGACCCGCCACGAGTTCAGCTCGCCGGCAGAGGCGCTGGCGGCCGGGGTCGAGACGGTCTATCAGGACCTCGCGTTGGTCGAGATGTTCGATCTCACCGCCAACCTGTTCCTGGGCCGTGAGCTCGTCCGGACCGGCCCGCTCGCGCCGCTCGGAATCCTCCGCAAGCGCGAGATGCAGCGGGAAGCGCGGGATGCCGTCGCCAGGCTTCCGGCCCGCTTTTCCGACCTCGACGCGCCCATCGACAACATGTCCGGCGGCCAGCGCCAGATCGTGGCGATCAGCAAGGCCGCGTTCTGGGGCCGCCGGCTGCTGCTGCTCGACGAGCCGACCGCCGCCCTCGGAACGCGGGAGTCGGCCGGCGTCCTCGAGATGATCAGCCACACCGCCGGCCGGGGCGACATCGCCCTCCTGATCATCGCCCACAACCTGCAGCACATCTTCTCGGTCTGTTCGCGGGTCCTCGTCCTGCGTCGCGGATCGATGGTCGCCGACGTCAAGACCAGCGACACGACGGCCGAGGAGGTCGTGGCCTACATCACCGGGGCGCGATAGCGGTCGGGGGCCCGGCGCGGCAGCGCGACAACCTCGGAGCGGGGCGGCGGAGCCGACCGTCGAACCCGCCGCAGCCTCACGGGGTCAGCTCGGCTGGGCGGCCGCCTCGAACAGCCCCCGCGGGTTGTCGACGAGCAACTGCCTGACCTCTGCCTCGCCGAACCCGCGGGCAGTGAGACGCGGCACGAAGTCGCGGATGACATGGGCATAGCCGCCGCCGCCGTTGCGGGTGAGCGCGGGCCGCTTGCAGACGTCGGACGAGACCAGGATGCGGCCGAGATGCCCCAGCTCGGCCAGGGCCGCGATCCGGTCCGCCCGCCAGTCGTCGCTGGTCTTGTCGAGCTGGCCGACCGTGTCGAAGCCGACCCAGGCCCCACGTTCCAGGATGCCCTCGTGATAGCGCTCATCGGGGCAGGTATCGGCGTGGCCCACGAGGACCGCCCCGGGGTCAGCGCCGGCGGCCTCGAGGATGTCCAGCTGGTCGAGGCCGATCTGCGTGAACAGGGCATGCGTCGCGATCGGCGTGCCGGTCGCCCGCTGGGCGCTCGCCGCGGCGCGGAGGACGCGGGCCTCCACGTCGTCGATGTCGCGATGCCCCGTCGCGATCTCGCCGATGATCCCGGCCCGGATCCCGCTGGCGCCCCGGCCTTCGGTCAGCTCTCCGATGAAGAGATCGGCGAGGGCACCTTCGGTCATCGTCTCGACCCACGCCGGCCGGAAGCGCCGCCAATAGACGCCCGTGCCGGCCACGATCCGGACCCCGCTGGTTTCCGAGATCCGGCGGAGCGCGTCGAAGTCCGGGTTGAG
>DASQFM010000172.1:0-4497 GCA_035633135.1 Candidatus Eiseniibacteriota bacterium | reverse complement strand
CCTCTGGCCGCCGCTGGCGCTAGCGTGAGCCGAGGCGTCGTCCGAGCCAGATGGACCATGGCACCCAGACAAGGCCGGCACGATGCGTCATCGTGACCGGTGATGTTCAACCCTTCTCAGGGATGACCATGCGCGTCTTTTCGGAGCGCCAGCGATCCCTGGGCCTGGTGACCCTGGCGATGGTCGTCCTGGAGGTCGTGGCGAGCGTCATGGTCGCCGCGGTCTACGACTTCGACGCCACCGCGTTGGCCGCCGATCCCGGAATGTTCCCGGCCCGCGGTTCGGAGGTCGCCGGTCTGCTGCGCTGGGGCGGCGTCGTCGACATGCTCGGCTATCTGGCCCTGGCGCCAATCGTTCTCTACCTGCACGGCCGGCTCGGCGCTACCGTCTCCGAGCGAGTCCGAGCGTTGGGGCTGATCAGCTTGCTGACGTTCAGCGGCCTTGGGTTTGTCCTTGTCGGTTCGATCGGTGCGGTCCTCATCGCCTCGGTTGGACCGCCGCTCCTCGACGCGTCCGCCGTTGGATCCGAGACAGCGGCTGCGGCCCGCGTCGCCTTCGCGGCGCTCGGCAATGGTGTCCTCGTCGGGCTATGGGGCATGCTCGAGCTGCCGCTGCTGGGGGTATGGCTGATCGGCGTCGGCTGGCTCATGCGCGCCGAGGGGCGGGCCTTTGGCTGGCTGGCGGTTGTGGCCGGGGTCGGTGCCCTGTCCTACGGCGCACGGACAGCGCTGAGCGGACGTCCACCGGTCGACTTCACGGCACCGCTCGACGTGCTCATTCTTGGCGCGGTCGGGCTCTTCTTTGCCTGGCTGGCCTGGCTGGCGGTCCGGCTGTGGCAGGGGCGCTAGGAGCGAGTTGTAGGGCTCGCTCGGCTGAGGTCGCCCCGTTGAGGGTCCTGGCGCGGATTCCGCCGGGGAACCATTTCGACGGACTCCGAACTCGTCGGAGAGGCGCGTCGGCGCGGCAAATAGCAAAACGCCCGAAGGAACCTGATCACTAGATGCTCCCGCCCCTGTAAACAAAGGCCAGATCACTAGATGTTCAAAGCTCCTTCGAGCAAGGGCATCATACGCGATCCTCCCGCCAACGCGATGCACCCAGATCGGGCCTTTCGCGTGTCGGCCGTATCGCAACGGCGGGCCCGGTCCATCGACAGCGCTCATCGCGGCTCGATCTCGCCACCTCGGCTACGCTCGCAGCGTGAACACCACGGAAACCCCGACCTCCATTCCCCGCGCCCGCCCGGTGCGCCGGTCGCCGGCCGAGCTGCCCTTCAGCTTTGCCGATCGGGGCCTGGCCCAGGTCCTCGCGGCCGAGCGCGAGGAGCCCGACTGGCTGCGCGCCGAGCGACTCGCCGCCTGGGAGCGGTTCGAGGCCATGCCGGTCGAGGGCAACCAGCTCTACACGCCCTACATCGACCTGCGTGGTGCCTCTCTCGCTGATGTCCGGCCATACGTCCGGACTGCGAGCGTCCCGGGGCCGGCGCCGAGGCGTGGATCCGCAGTAAGCCCGGGCAGCGCGCCCGCCACCGCCGGCCAGGCCCAGCTTCCTGACGGTCTGGAGGGCACTGCCGGGCTCATCGAGCTGAGCGAAGACACCGTGACAACGCTCGTCCTGGGCGATGAAGCCGCCGCCGTCGGCGTCACCCTTGAGACGTTCGGCGCTGCGCTGGCCCGCGATTCGGACGGCTTCCGCGCCGACATCGAGGGCGGCTCGACGCTCCCCGCCAACGACAAGCTGGCGATGCTGGCCCGGGGCTTCTGGAGCCAGGGCGTTCGGCTGGTCGTGCCCGACGGCGTACGTCTCGACCGCCCGTTCCTCATCCGCTGGCGGTCGAGCAATCCGGACCGAGCGCTCATCACGCGCACGATTGTCCGGCTCGGTGCGGGCGCCTCGGCCAGCCTCGTCGAGGAGCAGCTGGCGTCCGGCCCGCCGATCGAATGCGCCGAGGGCGAGACGGTTCCCCAGGGCTTCTTCCACGGCACCACCGAGGTCGTACTGGGTGATGGCGCGTCCCTGGCGATGGCCTCGATCCAGGACCTGCCCACGAGCCAGGTCGCGTTCCACCACCGCCACGCCCGGATCGGTGAGGCGGCGACCCTCCGCTGGGCCCTCGCCCAGCTCGGCGGGCGGCTCGTCCGCTCCCGGGTCGACAACCGTCTCGAGGGCGATCGGAGCTCGGTCGAGCAGGTCGAGATCGTGTTCGGCGGCGAGGAGCAACTGTTCGACCTGAGCTCGTTCACCCGCCACATCGGCCGGGACACGACCGGCAACCTCCTGTCGAAGGGTGCGCTGATGGACCGCTCGCGGTCGTTCATGAAGGGCCTGATCACGATCGAGAAATCGGCCGTCGGAACCGACTCGTTCCTCGGCGAGTTTGGGATGAACCTGTCGAAGTCCGCCCGCGCCGTCGCGATTCCCTCGCTCGAGATCGACCAGCCCGACTGCCGGCGGGCGATGCACTCGTCCTCGGTCGGCCCGATCGACGCGACTCAGTTGTTCTACCTCGAGAGCCGCGGCATCCCGCCCGACGAAGCTCGCAAATTCATCGTCCTCGGCTTCCTCGAGCCGGTCGTGGCGCGGGTCTCGCTCGAGGCGGCGCAGGACCTGCTGCGCCAGCTCCTCGAGGACAAGTGGGCGGCCGGCCTCGCGGCGGCGACCGCCGCGGCAGCCTGATCACGAGCCGCAGCCGGCGGGCCGGACGCGCCCGGCCTACGAGCCGCAGCCGGCGGGCCGGACGCGCCCGGCCTACGAGGTCCGGCCGGCCAGCCAGCCCCGCCCGGCCAATCCGTTCGACATGACTCGACGAATCGATCTCTTGGCCGTCGACGAGGTGCCCGAGGGCAACATGAAGATGGCCTGGGTGGACGGGACCGACCAGGTCGTCCTCGTCCACGCCCACGGCGTGATCCGCGCGTTCCAAGGGATCTGCACCCACGAGTACTTCGAGCTCGACAAGGGCTTCCTGACCGGCGGCGGCGCACCCGGACCGGACGGCAAGCCGGGCGGCACGTTGACCTGCGCGCTCCACCTGTCCCGCTTCGATCTCGCGACCGGCGAGGCGCTCGACCCCCCAGCCGAGCTCCCGCTGGCCCAATACCCGGTGATCATCGAGAACGGGCGGGTGCTCATCGAGGTCCCCGACGGCCCGCTGCCCGTTAACCAGTAGCGAGCAGGCAACCAGCGACCTGGCCGACCGCTAGGGGAGCGTCGGCTCCGTAGCCGGGGAGTGGCTCGACCGAGGCGTCGACCCGCCGGAGCGGAGCGCGGGTCCTGCGGCCGGCGAGCGTTGCAGCGCGAACCGTCCATCCTCCGGCCCGAACGTCCGACCGTTGAGGAGCTCCACGACGTGGCGGCCGATCTGCGGGCCGTGCTTGAACCCGTGGCCGGACCCGCCGCCGACGAGCCAGACGTTCTGAAGATAGGGGTGGCGATCGATGACGAAATGGGTGTCGGGCGTCGACTCGTACTGGCAGACCCGCGACTCGACGACCGGCCGGTCCGCGAGGTCAGGGAGCCGTTGGCGCAGGTACTCCCGGGTTCGGTCGATCGACTCGCGATCCACGAGCCGGTCCTCGGCGTCGGGGTCGAACGACCGCCCGTAGGCATCCGGGGCCGCCTTCGGCCCGTGACCGTCGAGCGCCGGCGAGCCGTAGAACGCGCGGTCGTAGTCGACCCAGGCCGGAAATCGATCCACCTCGAAGCGCGTATCGCTCGTCGCGGGACCGAAATACAGGACGTCCTGCTTGGTCACGGCGATCAGCGCCGCGAGCTGATCGGGAAACAGGCGCGGCAGCCACGGGCCGGCGGCGAAGACGAACGCTCCGGCAGCGAACCGGTTGCCGGGGTCGTCGACCACATCGAGCAGCCGTTGCCCATCCGTCCGGCCGGGCCGGACCCTCGCTACCAGTTTGTGACCACCTCGCCGCTCAAAGGCGCCGACCGTCGCCGCGACCCCGCGAGCCGCCCGGAGCACGCCGGCCTCGGGCTCATGCACCACGAAGGCCAGATCGTCGCTCGCCACCGCCGGCCAGCGGCGTCCCGCCTCGTCCGGTGTGAGGCGTTCGACCGGTATGCCGAGGCTCGCCAGGGTCGCCAGCGACGCGGCTTCGAACCCATCCTCGCGATGGCCGAACCAGGCCACGCCGGTCTGGATGAACAGCGCCTCCCCGGTCTCCTCGCCAAGCGCGATCCAGTCCTCGCGAGCCAGACGTGATGAGCGGGTGTACCACTCGTCCGTGCCGTGGCTGGCCCGACTGAGGCGTGAGGCCTCGCTCGATGTCGCGCGCGCATCGCCGGGCCCGAAGGCATCGACGAGCAGGGTCTCGCGGCCGTCTTCGAGCGCGCGAAGCGCCGTCCAGGCACCCATGACGCCGGCGCCGACGACGACGAGATCGGCCGTCGTGACGGTCAAGCCGCGAGGCTCTAGCGGGGCAGGGTCGTGCCGAGACCCTGGGCGATGGCGGACCGAACGATCGCGTCGGCAAAGACCAGGTC
>DASQFM010000171.1:0-1758 GCA_035633135.1 Candidatus Eiseniibacteriota bacterium | reverse complement strand
CGCCGTAGTACAGGTGCAGCGGGACGTCGCGATTGTGGGGATCGCGGTACAGGTGATCGATGCGGCCGGTCGAGAAGGAGCTCGAGCGCCGGATCAGGCCGTGGACCTCGTAGCCCTTGCCGAGCAGCAGCTCGGCGAGGTACGAGCCGTCCTGGCCGGTGATGCCGGTGATGAGCGCGCGGCGGGTCATGCCGCGAACGATACCCCGCCACCGGGCGGGCCCAGTACGGCGATCCTCAGCGACCGTCCCCGAGCAGCATCGCCGGGATGGTCCGGGCCATGATCTTGACATCGAGCCAGAACGACCAGCTGTCGATGTATTCGAGGTCCGTCTCGACCCAGCGATCGAAGTCGGGCTCGCGCCGCGCCCGGACCTGCCACAGGCCCGTCATGCCCGGCTTCATCGACAGCCGGCGCCGATGCCAGACGTCGTAGCCGGCCACCTCGGTGGGCAGGGGCGGCCGGGGGCCGACGAGGCTCATCTCGCCACGGAGGACGTTCAACAGCTGCGGCAGCTCGTCGAGCGACGTCCGGCGGATGAACCGGCCGACCCGCGTCACGCGCGGATCGTTGGTGACCTTGAACGCGTGACCCTTGATCTCGTTGTGCTGCAGGAGGTCTTCGACCTGGCCTTCGGCGCCGTCGATCATCGTCCGGAACTTGACGACGTCGAAGGTCCGCCCGTGGAGGCCGACTCGGCGCTGCACGAACAGGATGGGCCCGGGCGATTCGACACGGATCGCGATCGCCAGGCCGATCATGACCGGGCTCAGGAGGATGCCCGCGGCGATCGCGCCCAGGATGTCCACCGCCCGCTTGGCGATGAAGCCGGCGAGCCGATCCGGCCCGCTGACGATCGAGTAGATCGGGACGCCGTCGAGCTCCTCGACGCGACCGGCCGCCAGGGCATGCTCGAAGACCTGCATCGGGATCCGGACGATCTTGCCCTCCTCCTCGCACAGCCGGACGATCGAGTCGATGCGCGACGCCTCGGTCAGCGGCAGGCAGATCGCCACCTCGTCGACGATCCTCGAGTGCAGGACATCTTCGATCTCGTCCAGCGTGCCCAGGATCGGCCGACTGACGGTAACCCGGGCCTCGCCCTGACCCGTCAGGTGGCCGATGACCTGCAGGCCCAGCTCGGAGTGCGTCTCCAGCCGGTCGGCGAACCACTGCGCCCCGGCAGCCGTGCCGAGGACCAGCACGTGGCGGGTATTGCGACCGCGATCGCGCAGTGCCGACAGGGCTGCCCGCAGGGCGATGCGGACCGCGATCGTGGACAGCGCCAGCGTCGGCACGAAGACCGCCACGACGGTCCGGCTGAAATCGTCGAGCTTGAAGAAGTAGAGGGCGATCAGCACGGCGGCCGTGAAGGTCGTCGTGGCTCGCAGGACGTCGAGGGCCTCGCCACGTATCGTCAGGCGGGCGCGCGGCCGGTACAGGCCGTGGGCCCACAGAATGATCGGCCAGCCGGCGACGGGGAGCACGAGGGCGATGCCTTCGCTGAACGGCGAGAGGGCGCTGTCGAGCGGCGCCTGGAAGCCGAACCGGACCACCGCTGCCAGGCCCAGCGAGAACAGGACCACCAGGGCATCGACGGTGGCGAGCAGCGCGCGAAGCGCGCCGGCGTGGCGCCGGATCATCGCTGAGCATTCTCCCCAAGCTGGTCGCAGAACGATGGCGGCAGCCGGTCGGGCACCTCCGGCGGCCACCTATCGTACATGCTCGCGCAATGCTGTCGGTCCGACTGTTACGTCC
>DASQFM010000170.1:0-5774 GCA_035633135.1 Candidatus Eiseniibacteriota bacterium | reverse complement strand
TCCCTCGCGCCGACCGCGACGCGCCATCAACGAGGACAGCGCGATGGCGCCCGTGGCGGCACCGAGGACGACGGTGGCGCCTGGCGCGCCCGCGAGGGCCGGCGAGCCGAGGAGATCCTGGCCGACGATCGTCGCGACGGTGATCGCGGCGATCTGACCCGTGCTCCCCAGGGCGACGCCCAGGAACAGTACCAAGCGGGAGCGGCGGCGCGCCGCGGCAAGGGTTTGTTCGTCGAGGCCGGCAGCCTCGGCGGCCATCAGCGACATCGTCGGGATGATAGAGGCCGCGTCTGGCGTGATGGGCGCAGAGTCTGGCGCCGCGCCCGCCGGCGCGTTCCGATTGAGCTGGGAGCCGGTGGCGCCTTACTGCGCCGCGGGCTAGCCGGAAGTCCGGTTAGTTGAGCCGGCGCTCGTAGCCGCAGATCGGGCAGACGGCGGAGCCTCGCTCGAGATCGAGCTCGAGGAAGCTGGCGCAGCCATTGGTGCTGCAGTACAGGCGGTTGGTTGCGCTCGTGCGACGGCGAAGCCGACGCATCGAGGCGGATCGTCCGACGACGGACGACTGGAGTGTGCGCGAAAGCATGGTTCTTCGATTTTCCTTCTGGCCGCGGTCCTGACGGGCGGATTGGGCCCCGGTCGCGGTCCGGTTCGCTGAGCGTCGCGTGATGAGCGACGGAGCGAGGTGTGTGTTGCCTTACTGGATGCGGGAGCGAGTCGGATCCGGTTCGAAAACTCGGTCGATGCCCAACCCTGCGATCCCATTCGGGCGCTCTGGTTACCTACCGAGAATGGGGCCGATCCACGTTCGTGTCAACCAGCCATCCGTTTCGTCATTGGCCATGGAGGCGATGCCGTCGAGTTACGGAGTCGCAATCGAGGCTGAATCGAACCTTGGTTGCGGGGAACGCCGGAGTCTTGCAGACTCCCGGCAGCCGGCCGGTGCGCGGGTCGTTGCCCAACGCGCCGCGACGGGACGGCCGTCCGCCCGATGCGTAGCCGTCGTAGCGGGGCCTATCTGACCGATGAAACTGTTTTCAGGAGGCAAGTGCGTGTCGATCCGTTCGTGGCTGAGAGCAATTCTTCCCGCGGCCCTGGCCATCGGCCTGCTGGCCGGCCTGGCCGGGCCGGCGGCGGCCGTCGATACGCTGGCGTTGACCACGCCCTACCCCGCGGTCGCCGTCGCGCCGGGATCGAAGGTCAGCTTCGATCTCACCGTGAAGACGTCGGTCGCGGCGCGGGTCGACCTGGCGGTCAGCGGCGTCCCGAGCGACTGGACGGCGGTCCTCCACGGCGGCGGATTCGTGGTCTCGGCAACGCAGACCAACGGCACCGATCCAACCACGGTCCGGCTCGACGTGACCGTCCCGTCGAGTGCCACCGGGTCGGCCTCGATGGTCGTGACCGCGACGGGGCTCGCGCAAAGCGTCGCGCTGCCACTGGACGTCAAGGTCGAAGCCTCGGCCGCGGGCGACGTGACCATCACGACCGACTTTCCGGCCCTCGAGGGCGCCTCGGATGCGACCTTCAACTTCAACCTGACGCTGCACAACGACACGCCGGAGGACCTGACCTTCGCTGTGACCGGCCAGGGACCGACCGGCTGGACGGTCGACGCCAGCCTTGCGGGCCAGGCGCAGGCCGCCAGCGCGATCGTGAAATCGGGCAGCACCTCGGGCGTGACGGTCAGCGCGAAGCCGCCCGCCGGCGTCGCGGCCGGCGAGTACGAGATCCAGGTCGCTGGAACCGCCGGTTCGAAGCAGATCTCGCAGAACCTCGCGGTCAAGATCACCGGCAGCTTCGATCTCAGCCTCAGCACCCCGACCCAGGTGCTCAACACCAGCGGCTCGGCCGGCAGCGTGACCGAGCAGCAGCTGACCGTGACCAACAACGGCACCGCCGACCTCACGAACGTCCAGATGACCGGCACGGGCCCGACCAACTGGAAGTTCGAGTTCGACCAGCCGACGATTGGGTCGGTTACGGCCGGCCAGGAGGTGATCATCACCGCGAAGGTCACGCCTGCGGGTGACGCGATCGCGGGAGACTACGCTGTCACCTTCAACGCCACGGCCGAGCAGGCCTCGGCAAGCCAGGACATCCGGTTCACCGTCCAGACCTCGCTCGTGTGGGCGATCATCGGCGCGGCGCTGATCGTCGGCGTCGCCGCCGGGCTGTGGTGGGTCTTCCAGCGCTACGGCCGCCGGTGAGCGAGGAAGGTCGGCCGCTCGGCAAGCGCCCCAAGAGCCACGGCACGAGACCCGCTACCGGGCGACCCGGTGTCGAGGCGCGACCCGGTGTCGAGGCGCGGCCCGGCGGCCCGCCGAAGCCGGGCCTCGGCCCTCGACCGGTCATGCGAGCGCGGCCGGTCCGGACGGTTCGTCCCGAGCCGGTCGAGGAGCTCCCGGTCGAGGCGACGCCGCCGGGCCCGATTCGGACCCGCGGTCTCACCAAGCACTACGGCGACCTCGTCGCCGTCGACCATCTCGACCTCGACGTCCAGCCCGGCGAGATCTTCGGCCTGCTCGGCCAGAACGGCGCCGGCAAGACGACCACGATCCTGATGCTGCTCGGGCTGAGCGAGCCGACCTCGGGCCGGGCCACCGTTGTCGGCTTCAACCCGACGCGCCAGCCGCTCGACGTCAAGCGCCGGGTCGGCTACCTGCCCGACGCCGTGGGCTTCTACGGCGGCCTGACCGGTCGCCAGAACCTCCGCTACACGGCCCGCCTGAACGGGCTGCCGGATGCGCTGGCCGAGGAACGGATCGCCGAAGTGCTCGAGCAGGTGGCGATGACGGAGCGCGCTGACACCAGGGTCGACACCTACTCGCGGGGCATGATCCAGCGCCTCGGGATCGCCGACGCGCTGGTCAAGGATCCGCAGCTGCTCATCCTCGACGAGCCCACGACCGCGATCGACCCCATCGGGGTCATCGAGATCCTCGATCTCCTGCGCTCGCTGGCCCGTGAGCGCGGCATGGCGATCATGCTCTCGAGCCACCTCCTGAACCAGGTCCAGTCGGTCTGCGACCGGGTGGGGATCTTCGCGGCCGGCCAGCTCATCGGCGTCGGGACCGTCCCCGAGCTAGCTCGCCGCTTCGGCGATGACAGCGCCCGCATCGAGGTTGCCTTCGAAGGCCTCGAAACGGCCGGCGCGGCCGATCGCACGCGACGCATCCTCGACGAACTGCCGAACGTCCGCCAGGTCATCCCCGGCGCCCGGCCGAGCGACCCCTGGATCCTCGTTGCCGATCCGGAGGCCGGCACGAGCGTGCGCGAGGCGGTCCTCGCCGCCGCGGCTCGCGAAACGCTCCACTTGACATCGATTCGCCAGGTCGTGCCATCGCTGGACGACATCTACCGCCAGGCGCTCCACGAGCACGGGCTGGCCGGCGACGCGCGGTCGGCCGAGAGCAGGGCCGTCGCATGACTGTCGCTGAGGGCACCGCTGGCGTGGTCGATCCAGGTGAGGCCGATCCGGGAACGGTCGCGGCCACACAGCAGTCGCGGCTGCCGGCCGGCTGGCGGGTGATCGCGGCCAAGGAATTCGCTGACCACATCTCCAGCGTCCGGTTCTACGTCCTGCTCATCGTCCTGGGCGCCGCGGCGCTGATCCCGCTGTACTTCGCGGCCGAGCGAATCCGATCCCTGGCCTCCCAGGTGAGCGGCGCACAGGCCGTCTTCCTCGCCCTCTACACGCTGGGGCCCCAGAACGTGGCGTTCCTGCGGGTTGACCAGTTCGTCGGGATCGCGGCGCCGCTGCTGGGCGTCGGCTTCGCGTTCGACGCCGTGAACGGCGAGCGGCACGAGGGCACCCTGCCGCGCCTGCTCTCGCAGCCGATCCACCGCGATGACGTCATCAACGGCAAGTTCGCCGCCGGCCTGGCGGTGATCGTGGCGGTCCTGCTGGCGGTCGTCGGGATCATCTCGGGCTTCGGAATCCTGCGGCTCGGCATCGTGCCGGCCGCCGCGGAGATCCTGCGGCTGTCCGCGTGGGTCCTCCTGACCGTCCTGTACGTCTCCCTGTGGCTGGCTTTCGGGACCCTGCTCTCGGTCGTGATCCGGCGAGCCGCCACGTCCGCGCTCGTGGGGCTCGGCGTCTGGCTGTTCGTGGCCGTGCCGATCTTCGGTCAGCTCATCGTGTCGCTGCTCGGCAGCTTCATCGCCCCGGCGACCGGTTCGACCTCGAGCATCCTCGCCGCGGCCGGGGCCCAGCAGTTCCTGTTACGCCTGCTTCCGAGCACCCTGTACCGCGAGGCTTCGCTGGTACTGCTCAACCCCTCGATCACGACCGTGTCGACGCCAGGAACGATCGGGGAGATCGTCCAGGCGCAGCAGCAGATCCCGACGCTGTTGTCGCTGGACCAGAGCCTCTTGCTCGTCTGGCCCCACGTCGTCGCGCTGTTCGCGCTCACCGCCCTGTGCTTCGGGCTGGCCTATGTCCAGTTCATGCGCCAGGAGGTCCGCGCCTAGGCACCGCGACCTCCTTGCCGGCGTCCTCGCTGCGACACGCCTGTGCCCTCAGCCTCCTCGCCATGCGTTGGCATCGTCAGGCGCCTGCTTCCGATTTGCCATGGGTGCACGAACACGACGAGCCCGTGCGCCGGCTTCGCATGGATGGCCCCAGGCCGGGCCGTTCTTGCCGTGGGAGCACAACTTCGACGACGTCCGTGGCCAGCCGGCGCGTTCGGCGCTCCAAGAGGCCTGTCATCGCCGAAAGGTCGTCTCGTTCGTGCTGGGGCGGCAAATCCGGCGCTGGATGGCCCGGCAGGTTCTCTGCGGCCCACTACTCGCGACGCAGACAATCAACACGCAGGCGCGTTCCTCGAGGGAGCGCCCAATGTTTTAGGCCGGCGGGTACCCGGTGATCCTCCGGATCTCGCGGTAGAGGGGTTTAAGGCGCTCGTACATCGGCAGGTAGACCGAGGTATAGAGGTCTTCGTAGACCCGGTTCGCGGCCGGGTTCGGTTCGAAGCGGTCGGCGATCCGGACCATCTCGCTGACAGCGGTCTCTGGGTCGGGATGGATCCCGAGACCGAGCGCGACGTCGATGGCGGCGCCGAGGCCGGCGGCCTCGTGCGTGTGCGGCCGCGAAGCCGGCAGCCCGAAGAGGTCCGCAAACAGCTGGACGGCGGCCCTCGACTGCGAGCCGCCGCCCGAGACCCGGAGCTCGCGGATCGGTACGCGGCTCTTGCGGACGGTGCGTTCCGCGCCCTCGCGGAGGGCATAGCCGAGGCCTTCGAGGATCGCGCGGTAAACGTGGGCCCGGCCGTGGATATCGCCGAAGCCGAGGATCGCGCCTTTCGCCTCGGGGCCCGGGTAGCGGACGCCCGGCATCCAGTAGGGCTGGAGGACGAGGCCCATCGAGCCTGGCGGTGACGCTGCCAGGAGGTCCTCGAACAGCGCCTCCGGCGGGATGTCGAGCGCCGCGCCGCGGGCCACCTCATCGGCCCCGAACTCGCGCTTGAACCACTCGACCATCCAGAACCCGCGCAGCACCTGCAGCTCGACGAGCCACGCACCCGGGATCGCTGCCGGATACGGCGGCAGCAGCGGGATGGCCTCGAGGTAGCGGCGATGGGTCGTCCCGATAGTCGCCGTCGTGCCGAACGACAGCGCGGCGACGTCCGGGCTCACCGCCCCCGCGCCAAGCGCCTCGCACTGCTTGTCACCCGCGGCGGCGATAAGCGGCAGGCCCGGGGCGACCCCCAGGTGGGCAGCGGCCGCCGCGGTGAGCTCGCCAAGCTGGCCGCCGGGCTGGGTCAGCTGCGGTAGCC